>NZ_KV838709.1:0-1073 GCF_001838765.1 Staphylococcus sp. HMSC34G04 | reverse complement strand
CTATCCTCCCGCTGGCGCTTTTAGTCTAATTAAGGGCTCTCATCGACAAATAGATTTTCTCGGCATAAATGCGTATTCTACTTGATGAAAGTAATTTAAACTTATTATTTCACTTGAACTTTTTATTTCTTTTAGATTTTTTATAATATAATTTATTTAAAAACGTGCTATCTGCTGTATACGAAGCTGCATCTCCTCCGAAACAACTAATAATAAAGGAAATAATGGTAACTATAACTTTTCTTAAAATTTTCATTTTTAAACCCCTTTTATTTTAATTACTAAAAATCATTGTATTACTCTATTTCTTGTTTTTATTCTTCTTCAATACAAAAGTGAGTGGCGTCATAAATATTGAAAAAATCAATGCAGAAATTAAATTGGTATATAAATCAAGTTCAGTTGGAAACATTAATTGCATTACTAAATCAAATAATGATTTCAAAACAACAAACGAAATCAAATAATATAAGAAATATAAAACAACTTTCAAAATTAAGCCTCCTTTTCCAAAAAACTTTAGCACATTCCTTTTTAATCATGGAACCGTACTCTAATCCATTCATACACACCAATAAATAACCCTATAGCGAATACATAAGGTAAACCATATGCAATATACCAAACAAATGTCATAAAGCCCTCAGACGCTTTAATTTTGCTTGCTATGGCTTTTTGTAATATATCTACATGCAAGAAACTCATAAAATCACTGCCTATGGTCATAATTAAAGCAAACAGCATAAAGACTAATAGCATTGATCCAATCCCTGTAAATAATTGTTTTTGTCTCTTCTGATAATGCTCATGTGATGCTCTCACTTCACGTAACATTTCTTTGTTTTCATCTTGAACTTGACGAATCTCTTGTCGTAGTTCTGCTTGAATCTCTTCTGTATTGACTTTTTTTAAATTATCTTGAAGTAATCTTACGAAATCATTATGTGTTTTTATGCTATTATCTCGAAAGTCCTTCGTCGTCTCTTTCAATTTTAATGTTATGGCTTCTTGTTCTTTCTCTCTCGTTTTCTGACTCTCTTGTAGGTTCTGTTGCAAAGTTAAAATTATATGCA
>NZ_KV838708.1:0-3554 GCF_001838765.1 Staphylococcus sp. HMSC34G04 | reverse complement strand
TTACATGTTTTTTAACTTTGCAACAGAACCATCCACCATATCTCTTTTAAGTTCGATTTCTACACGCCATAAATGTTCAGACATAACTTCAGCATCTGCATTATCTTTACGTTCTTGCTTTTTATTATAAATTCTAATAAATCTATTACTATCTCTCACGCCAAAATATTTTGTTTCTGGCTTACCATTACGACCATAAAAAATAGTTTTCTTAACTGCTTTATCAGACATTGCATAGTAGTCACTCAAATCATCTTCAAAATCAAAGGCTAAATCTAATCTTGTAAAACCGTCATCTTCCATGTAGCTTATTATATTTTGTTTTAACCAAATCATTTCATCTCGTGTAAGTTTGTTTGGATTAAATTCAATACGCATATTACGTCTATCCCAACTATCTGCTTTCACTTTGTCATATTCAATATAAACTTTTTCTTGAAGTGCTTTAGCTTTAAACTTTGTTTGAAGAATATCCCAAAGTCTTATTTGGGGCTCTACACTCATAAATTTAGAAAGGGCTTGAGCGTTGTCTCGGTTGAGATTTCCAACGATCGTCATTGCATCAAAACTTAATTTTGGATCAGATATGCACACAGTATGTGCGTCCAACCGGCTATTAGAGTAGCCGGTTTTAGAAAAATTGTCTAAATCGTGATTTTCCAAATGATTTGAATGATTTGCATGATTGTTTTTATACATAAAAAATCGACTCCTTAATCTCAATTTCGTTTAAGGAATCGCTCACCCAAATATATATCTTGATGTATATTTAAATATCGTTTAATATCTAAATATACAAGATTATAAAAACAACTCAGTGTTTTTTTCTTTGAATGATGTCGTTCACAAACTTTGGTCAGGGCGTGAGCGACTCCTTTTTATTTTGTTATTAATATAACACTATCAAAAGACTTGGTCTAATCAGATCAAGTCTTTTTTTATTTAAGCATTTGTATTATCTGGTAAACAGTTAAAACTACTAAAACACCAAGTACATACTTACTTGTTATAAAATTCTCAAAGGCTTCTCTGAATTTCATTTCTTCAACTCCTTTTATTGCTTTATTCCAATTTCCTTATTGGTCGGAACCTACAGGGCTTTATGTGTTGTTGAGTTGGTACTTTCTTGGGATTAATCCCAATTCAAGTCCAACCAACTCGCTAACAAGTTAGCTAACACATAGCCCATTCCAACCAATAAGTTTTCTCGGCATAAATGCATGTTCTATAAGTGCATACCTCTATCTCGTTTTTGATTCTTTTGTTGTTCTTGTTGCTGTTCCTGTTCTGAATATAATTCTGGATTCATTTTTTTATCTAAGTTTCCTGCTAAACCATTTAGTTTTGGTTCATCTTCTGTTAACTTATTAACTCTTTCCGCAAAGGTATTTCTTCCTAAAACTCGTTCTAACTCTTTTAGTAAGATTTTTAAAAGCTTTAACGCTATTTCTATATTCTCTTTAAGTGGCTTTGCATTTTCGTAAAGTTGGTTAAAATTATCGTCTGCGTTTTCAATACGCTCAACTGCTTTATTTAATAAATCATCTTTCTCTCGTATTTCCTTATCTTTATCATCTAAGGCTCTACCAGACTTTATATACTCGTAATCTTCCGAAATATCTTGAGCAGCTTTTATCTGTTTCTGAAATTCATTGAAATCTTTTTGGCTTATTACAACATTTCCAGTTTCTTGTATTTCTTTGCTAAATAAACCACCTACTTTTTCAGTTTCTTGCTCATACGGAACATTTATAGGCTTTTTAAGCGTATTTAACGATTTTTGGTACTCTTGCATTAATTTATCGTTCTTTTGCTTTATATGGTCTGTTTTTTGGCTCTCACGTTCATATTCTTGCTTATGATATTCTGTTTTTTGTTTATACTGACTTATTTGCTCATGTTTAGCATTTGTTACTTGTCTTGATTGCCCACGTTCTAAATCATATCCTCGTTGTTTAACATGCTCATTAAATCTATCTTGAAACGCTGTTAAAGCTTTTTTATTACCTACAACTTCTTTAGCACTTAAACGACCATCATCAGTTATTGGAACAACGCCATAATGCATATGTGGTGTTTTTTCGTCCATGTGAACTGTTGCATATAATAAATTATCTTTACCGTATTCTTGTTCTAAAAACTCTTTAGCATATTCAAAAAACTGCTTTGTATCTTCTGGCGTTTGATTATCAAAGAAATCATTGTCTGATGTAATTAAACCATCAATGTGTTTAATCGCGTCTGTTCTAATTTTTCTTTTGCCTGTATAATTCTGTTCGATTTTTTCATCAATCAAGTTATTAAAATTCTGTTTATTAGCATTTACCAAATCATAATTTAAGTAAGTTTTACTATGGTCTATATCTTCATTTTCATAATTATTATTTTCTCTTTGAACATGTTTTTGTATGCCCGTTGTATTTGTTCCAGATTTAACTTTTGAAACTCTAACAATGGAATAAGACATATAAAAATCACTCCTAAGCACAAAGGTTTCATGTGTATTTAATAGTTTAAGTCTAACACACTAGACTTATTTTTAATAAGTCGTTAATACGTGTGCTCTGCGAGGCTTAAACCTGTTTTTGCTAACGCAAAAAATGAGTGGCAAAATGCTAGCCACTCATAGTTCTAAACCAAAATATAATATAACTATTCAAACTGCTTTTCAGAACGTTTAAATACAATAATCGTCAAAAGACAACATAAAATAATAAGGATAGCCATGGCTACAAGAATATTACTATACACTCCAGAAGAATAATTTATAAATTCCAGAACTAGTTTACGATTAATCAATTGTAGTGACAATAAACCTCCTACAATTGCTATACCTGTTCCCTCTGATAAAAAACTTGTGAAATTTAGCAAACTCATTCCAGAAGCAACTTCTTCTTCAGAAAGACTACTTGATACTATTTTTGATATAACTGTTTTAGTAAAAGATAATCCGCCCATAACAAATATAAACATAAAAGTAGTCAACCACATACTAAACTCAACAAAAAATGCAATAGTTAAAAAACTTATAGAGATAGACAATGATCCTAAAATAAAAACAAATAATGATCCTTTTCTATCCACTAAAAAACCACCAAAATAACCAAAAACAATAACACTCATGGTTCCAGGAAAAATAACACTATTACCTATTGTCGCTACATTTACATGATAAATAGTTTTCATCATATAAGGCACCATTGATATAAAACCAGCTACTATAGAAAATATTAGCCCACCAGAAAACAAACCAAGCATAAACGGAATGTTTTTCCCTAGTTTAGGATTAATAAAAGGGTTAGAAACTCTTGAAATATGTTTAATAAAAATCACAAAAAAGATTGTGAAGAGTATTAAAAAAGTCCAATTATAATTTGTCGTAAATAACATAAAACATATAATACTTATAGACATTAAAACAATACCTACGATATCTAATGTATTTTTTGTTGATTTACCAGGTACCATTACTTTAATAAGAAAAGGTATAGTTACTATTGTAATCATAGGAAGTATAAGTAGGGGTTCTGTTGCAAAGTTAAAATTATATGCAC
>NZ_KV838707.1:0-394 GCF_001838765.1 Staphylococcus sp. HMSC34G04 | reverse complement strand
ATGGACAGCTTTAGGATTATTAAGGAGCGCAGCATTGTCGACAAATAGAGGAATTGGAATAATGCAATTAAGTTTTAAGATTTTTGTTATAAAAATTTATAATGATTATAGTTGCTTTGGGCGTGTTGTTTGGTTATATGATTAATTAATAAAAAAGAGGTTTAATTATGATAAAAGAATTAATTTTAAGTGTTTTAATTTTTATAATTGTCTTTTTAGTATTAAAATTTTCTGATTATATATTTTTAGCAGAGATTTATTATCTTAAAAATGTATTCTCTACATTGATTATAACTATATTTATTATGTGTATATTTGGGAGGGATTAGATGAATATTAGAAAGTTAATAATTATATTTATTTTGGTTCTGTTGCAAAGTTAAAATTATATGCA
>NZ_KV838706.1:0-734 GCF_001838765.1 Staphylococcus sp. HMSC34G04 | reverse complement strand
CTATCCTCCCGCTGGCGCTTTTAGTCTAATTATGCACCATTAACTGTAAAAAAATACCACTATGCACTATGTGCCAAAAAAGAAAGCTTCAGGTCCAAGTGGAGATATGAGCGAATATAATATGGGCTACTACGTAATAAAAGTATACAACCAAAAAATAGGTAAAAAAGTTTCTAGTAAAACAATACCTATACAAAGAGCATAAAAAGAACGGAGATTAATCTCCGTTCTTTTTTTTATAAAAAATTTCTATAAGTATAAAACCTATAATACCTAAAGTTACCGTTAAAAACATTTCTACAAATTTGTAATTATTCCCTAATATTATTACTAAAATAACACATATTATAAACCAAATCGCCTTTACAAAACCTTTTGAAATATTCATATGTCTCTCCTTTAAAAGTTACTTTTAGAATATAACCAACAAATAAAATAATAAAGAAAGCGCTATAAAAAAACTAATTATTAATAAACTATACTTTTTCCAAATTAAATTGAATATAACCAAAATAATAGATGCAAATATATATATACATACACAAGTAGCTACAAAATCAAATAAAAGAAATATAAAACCAACGATTAGCAAAAAATATATAAATCTATAAATAAAATTTCGTGATTTAAAATAATCATAATTCATAAATAATCTCCTAAACTTACTATGCATTATTCCAATTCCTCTATTTGCCAACGATTCTGCGCTCCTTAATAATCCTAAAGCTGTCCAT
>NZ_KV838705.1:0-108580 GCF_001838765.1 Staphylococcus sp. HMSC34G04 | reverse complement strand
TATATTATTTCAATAGAAATTGTCTTTTTTTACTTATCCTGGGACTTTATGTCCCAACCTTTTTGTATATCTATTTATCGTTCATGCCCTTACCTTGTAATATAGCGTTAATATATTTATCAATACGATTATATCGCGTCTGACTACGTTTAGCCTGTGAGAAATAATATAAATATTGATGCTGACGTCCTGGCGTTAATTGGTAAAATGCTTCTTTTAAACGGGGGAACTCTTCAAATTTTTGTTGTAGCTCCTCAGGTACTTCATAATCTTCATTCTTTTTCATTGGAACATTTTTACCAGCTTTTTCAGTTTTAATTGCTTCATTCAAGTAGTATTTTATTTCATCTTTACGCTTTTCTATTTCTTCTAAACTGTTAAAACGTAATTGTCGTGCTGCCTGTACTCTTTCAGTTTGTTGAATCAATGTATGATACTTATCTTCAAGTATTGCTCCTTTTTGAAAAAGCAACGCTACATAATCTTTAAATCCATGTATTAGCACAACATTTTTATTGTTTATCGTATAACAAGGATGCATCCATTTATAATTTTCTTCAAGTTCAGTTTCATTAAAAATTAAATTTCTCAAAAATTTATAACAATCTTGCCATTGGCTTTCTTTAGCTAAAAATTGATCAACTTGCTCATTTTTTTGTTTATTCATTCATTACTACACCTCTTTTAATTAACATTACCTTCTCATATTATATATATTTTATTTATTGATATTTAATTAAACAATATTAATTGTATTATTACAAAAATTTAGTTTGACTAATGTTTTAACTAGCGTATAATTATAGCGTAATATTTTTGTTGATTATTCAACATATACAAAGGAGTATTTATGAAAAATAAAAACAAATCAAAAAGTAATAAGATAAGCCTTTCTCAACTCGTCCTCCTTGGTCTTGGTTCATTAATAGGATCAGGTTGGTTATTTGGAGCGTGGGAAGCATCTTCAATGGCCGGTCCAGCCGCCATCATTTCCTGGGTTATCGGTTTCTTAGTAATTGGAACGATTGCCTATAACTATATTGAGATAGGAACTATGTTCCCTCAATCAGGCGGTATGAGTAACTATGCACAGTATACTCACGGCTCATTACTTGGTTTTATTGCAGCATGGGCGAACTGGGTATCATTAGTAACAATTATTCCCATTGAAGCTGTGTCTGCTGTTCAATATATGAGTTCTTGGCCTTGGGATTGGGCTAAACCAATGGGATCTTTAATGAAAGATGGCTCAATCAGTACTTACGGTTTGATTGCTGTTTACATCATTATTGCAATCTTTTCATTATTAAACTATTGGTCAGTAAAATTATTAACATCATTTACAAGTTTAATTTCAGTATTCAAATTAGGTGTCCCTATTTTAACCATAATTATGTTATTAGTTTCCGGTTTTGATACAGGTAATTATGGACACTCTATCGGTACATTTATGCCTTACGGAAGTGCACCTATTTTTGCTGCAACAACAACATCTGGAATTATCTTCTCATTTAATGCATTCCAGACAATTATTAACATGGGATCAGAGATTAAAAATCCAGAGAAAAACATCGCACGTGGGATTGTTATCTCACTTACATTAAGTGCTATATTATATATAGTTTTACAAAGTACGTTCATTACATCTATGCCAAGTTCAATGTTGCACGAGCATGGATGGAGCGGTATCAATTTCAATTCACCATTTGCAGATATGGCAATTTTATTAGGTCTTAACTGGTTAGCAATATTACTTTATATGGAAGCAGTTGTGTCACCGTTTGGTACTGGAGTTTCTTTTGTTGCCGTTACTGGACGTGTGTTACGCGCTATGGAAGAAAATGGGCATATTCCTAAATTCTTAGGTAAAATTAATAAAAAGTATAATATCCCACGTGTTGCCATTGCATTTAATGCAATTATCAGCATGGTTATGGTGACATTGTTCCGTGACTGGGGTACACTAGCTGCGGTTATTTCTACTGCAACATTAGTTGCATATTTAACTGGTCCAACTACGGTTATTTCATTACGTAAAATGGCACCAAAAATGACTCGTCCATTCAAAGCTAATATTTTAAAATTTATGGCACCTTTATCCTTTGTTTTAGCATCATTAGCTATCTATTGGGCAATGTGGCCAACAACAGCAGAAGTTATTTTAATTATTATTTTAGGTTTACCTATTTATTTCTTCTATGAATATAAAATGAATTGGAAGAATACTAAAAAACAAATTGGCGGAAGCTTATGGATTATTATCTATCTTATTGTTCTCGCATTCTTATCATTTATTGGAAGTAAAGAGTTCAAAGGCTTAAATTGGATTCACTATCCATGGGATTTCTTAGTCATTGTAATCGTTGCTTTAATCTTCTATCAACTAGGTACGACAAGTTACTTTGAAAGTATTTATTTCAAGCGTGCGAACAAGTTGAATAAGAAAATGGGCGATAAGTTGCGTAAAACACGAAAAAAAGCGCGTCATAAAGATTGGAAAGAACGCGATAGACAAGAACAAAATCAATAAGACGACAGCTTATAGAACATAAAATATTTATAATAAAAGCTTGGGACTATCATCATTGTCTCAAGCTTTTTAATATACCAGTAATTATGAATTAAATTCAAAAGTTCATATAATTCTATCTGATATCATTCGTTAAATATTCAGTTATACACTTAATATCATTTTTACTTCGTTTGTAAATTTAATATTCTAACACATTATTCAAGTCAATCATCAACAGTTCTTTTCACTTTCACTTTGTTACTTGGTCACATTTCATCTAAATATTATTTTTCATGTTATAGTTAAGCTACGACTTTATATGTAAAGGTGTGTTCAAACATGGTTCAAGTCAAGATAGGTAACTGTACCATCAATGGCTTACACAAAAAGAATATTGATGTATTCTTAGGCATCCCGTATGCCAAACCATTCAATAAGATATCTCGATTCCAACATTCAAAGCTTATGGAACTAACCAAACCAATGATTGATGCAACTCATATTCAATCCATCCCACCACAACCCTACAATTCACTTGAAGACTTTTTTTCGATGACAGATTCATCGTTTAATTCTTTTAAACAAAATGATTATTGCCTGTTTTTAAATATTTGGAAACCATCATCCAATCAAAATCATTTACCTGTAGTGATTTACTTTTATGGTGGTAGTTTTCTTCAAGGACATGGTACAGCTGAACTATATTGTCCTGAGCACATAGTAGAACAAGAAAATATAATAGTAGTTACTTTTAATTATCGCTTAGGTGCACTCGGCTACCTAGATTGGTCTTATTTAAATCAACATTTGAACTATAATAATGGGATTTCTGATCAAATTAACGTTTTAAAATGGGTACATCAATATATCGAACATTTTGGCGGTGATCCAAATAACGTGACACTAATAGGTCAATCTGCAGGTAGTATGAGTATCATGACATTAATGCAAATGCCCGAACTTGATGATTATTATCATAAAGTAATGTTATTAAGTGGAACGTTAACAACTGATACACCACGCAATGCACATACTAAAGTACAACATTTTTCACAACTCATGAGACATTATTTTCCTAATAAAACACTTAAGACACTTACCAGTGATGACATTTTATATCTAATGGAGTCTCAAAAAATAGAGCGCGGAAGATCTCGTGGACTTGATTTGATTTATCAACCTATTAAAGATCATCATATGTCACGATCCATTAAAAAATTCTCCAAGCCGACATTCATGAGTTATACACACGATGAAGGTGATATTTATATTGAAGACGCAACACGCACCTTACCTTCTGAACGTTTTATTCACTTGATGACTCAATATGGTGCACACGTCGAAAAAATTGATGTCATCACAATGAAACAACAAAGAAATTTAATAACAGAGCATTGTTTTGTTCGTCCGACTTATCTATTTTTAAATCAAATGAATAATTGCGACACTTGGCTAGCACGTTTTGATTGGCATCAACCCCATACCTCCTACTTTAAAAGTGCATATCATATATTGGATTTAGTATTTTGGTTTGGTCACCTCTCTATTTTGACTAAAAATCATTATTCTGTAACCCAACATGATATGAATTTAAGTCGTAACATGATATCTGACTTAGCTTATTTTGCCCGAAAAGGTAGGATGCCATGGAAATGTTATGAACCTCATCATCAAGCGTTACATATCTATAAATAAAGACTGGAAAAGGCACTGATAACATACACGAATCTAATACCATAAAGATACTTCTATATGCTATCGTGCAAACCTTTTCCAGTCATAAATTTTTAGCATAGTGTCTATTTTTTAAAGTTAATACAATGATAAGACTAATTAAACCTATCAATGCACTAGTATAAGTAACATATTCCACTGATAAATGTGTCATAACGAGTCCACCTACGATTCCGCCAACGCCAATACCGGCATTGAGACTCGACATATTCCAACTCATCACTTGGCTTGTATCACCTTCGACGTGTTCAATAATACCGCTTTGAATAGCTGGATTTGTACTCCACTGCATTAAATTCCACATAAATAAGCCGACTAATAATAATCCTGTTCCTGGTAATAATAAATTAAGAATTATCATCATTATTATAAATATTGAAATCGAAATTATTAACCAACGCTTACTAGTAAACTTATCAGATAAAACACCGCCTAATGAAGTACCGATCACACCTGCTACACCATTAACAAGCAGTGCTAAAGACACAAAAGACATTTCATGTCCATTGGATAAAATTAATGGATTAATAAAGACGAATGTTACAGAATTAGCAACCAGTACTAAAAATGTAATCATCAGATATTTAATAACCTCACGAGGTCTTATGACGCTTGAGCCAGTTTGTGATTCAATACTAGCTGAACGAAGTGTTTGATTTGGATGTGACAATTCATCTTCTTTTGGTAGATATATTAACATCAAAATACCAACAAATACACTTACAACAATAATAAATAAAAATGTAAATCGCCATCCTACCCAGTCGCCAATCACTGTACCGATGGGAACTCCAAAGACATTCGCCCCACTAAAACCTGTATAAACAATGCCAATCATTTTACCTCTGTTTTTTGCTGATGTGAGCATCGCCGTGAGTGCTAAAACTTTCACAATAATGAGTGAAGCTGCGGCAGAAGATAAAATACGTCCTACAACTATTATTGCAAAATGAGGCGCAATGGCAATCAAACCATTCCCGAAGATAAAGATAATTAATGCCCATAATAATACTGATCGCGAAGCAAACCGATGAGTCAATTTCACTAATAACGGACCACATATCGCAAAGGTAAGCGCGTACAACGTCACCAGTTGCCCAACCACCGCTTCAGAAACATGAAGATCTTGACTCATTAAATTCATAATACCTGCAACCATCATCTCAACCATACCTACGATAAAAACACTTAATATAAATGTTGTTGTGCGTGCGACAGTCATAATATCTAGATGCCCCTTTCAAAGTAATGACGTAACTATTGATTTTAACTAAAATAAAACAGCTACAAACTTATCATTGTTTATAACTGTTTTATTATATAATATTTAAAGCTGTACTGTGTAGGTTAGATATTTAACTACTTTGTCTTGTGCGTTGCGTTCTAGCAATGAGTTGATGACGAGCATTAAAGAACTGACCGTAACTCATATACGTTGCAATGAGTGCAGACATAATCGTCGCTGTTGTATGAATAAACACGACAAGCAATTGAAATTTAATTGCTTGAAGTGGGTCAACGCCTCCGATAATCAATCCCGTCATCATACCTGGAATTGAAACTAAACCATATGTTTTTACAGAATCAATTGTAGGAACAATCGCTAAGCGTATACTTTCTCTAATAGATGATTTTGATGCGAGCTTAGGTGTCGCTGCTAACGTAAGTTTGGATTCAATATCAGAAACATCTTGAACAAATGCTCTTTCTAAATTCTGGTAAGCGAGATTAATCGCGATTAAACCATTATTAGCTAACATACCTCCAATTGGAATCACTTCATTCGCTGTAAATTTAATTGCACCTGTAGCAACAGTTGCTGCCAATGGTAGTGCTGTTCCCACAAATATAGCCACAAATGATATCCAAAAAACATGATGCATGACAGGTGAAGCACGACTTATTATATTCCAAGATGCATTAATAATAATGACTAACACACAAAGCACTAATAACCATTTTTCATTAATTTCGAAAATATAATGTAATAAAAAACCTAAAATCAATAATTGTATGGTTGCTCTAATTGTGGCAATAACTAAATCTTTGATAATATGTAATCCTTCTTTATAAGAAATAAAGATAGGGATTAGTAATAAAAGTGCTGTCAGACAAAGTGCTGTATTACTCATTACCATTCAACTCCTCATCACTCGATATCTTACCGTCAGTAATTGTGATTCTACGCTTAAAATGACGCATACTTTGGTCATCACTATGTGTAATCCACAAAATGGCAATCCCTTTATCCGCTAGTTTAAATATAATTTCTTCAATTTTCTTTTTATTATGTGTATCTAAAGCGCTAGTAGCTTCGTCCAATAATAAAACTTCAGGTTCATACATGAGTTGCCGTGCGATGGTAATACGTTGTTGCTCTCCCCCAGACATGTGCTCAAATTGAGCATCTAACTGATAATTACCTAGTCCCACTTGAGAGATGAGCTGTTTCGCTTTATCACGGTCATAAGCTTCATTTCTAGCCTCAGCAGGAAATTTCATATTATCTTCAATTGTATAACCAATTAACTCACTTTGTTGCATTAAATAACTCACACGTGTTCTTATCTCTTCCGGCTTATAATCAAAGTAAGATTGATCATTCAAATATAAATCTCCACTCGTAGGACTAATTAAATGATTCAATTGTTTGAGTAAAGTACTCTTACCGCTTCCAGAAGGACCTACAATAGCAATCGTGTCTCCTTTATTAATATTCAAATTAATATCATCTAAGATCGTACGATTATCAACCTTGTATGTAAGATGTTCAACCTTAAGTAGCAATTTAAACACATCCTTATATCGACATTACTAAACTCTATTCCCTATTTTGACTATTTTATTATTATTAAATTTAAGTTTGTACCTGTTAAATTATAGTACTCAATCACTCACTTATATTATAGATGTATATACACTTATAAATGCAACCACACTTAAAATCATATGCATTAGTATAGCAACTGCTAAATTTCTACCACTAGAATACTTATTATCTGAACTAGTTTATTTGAGAGTGTTGGGTTCTAATATGAAGTAATAGTTTACTTAAACGCAATCGTATAAGTAGAAGCACTGTTCAAAATGCTATTAAATTTGTAATCATATGCAAAGCAATTGGTACTGCTAAATTACGGTGGCTAAAATGGTAACCTATAACAAATACGACTGCTGCAATAAAGTAAGGTCCTGCTTCAAATGGTGAAACTGCATCGGTACAATGAAAATATGTAAATCCCACTACTGACACAATATACATCAAACCATAAGTTAATTTTTTACCTAGTTCATGAATGATTAAATGACGAAATAAAAGTTCTTCAATGATTGGTGTAAAAATAACAATATCTATAAATAGTATGGGTGTTATCCACGTATGTGTAAATAACTCTTCAATTCCCTCTTCATTAACTGTCTCATAATATTGATACTGTTCAGGTAAAAAATCAATTGAATATTCCCAAAGACTTGTAAAAATCTCTGTACTTAACGCACAAATAATAAGTAAAGGTATATATTTTTTTAATTCTTTAATTTTAGTCATTGCAGTCGTTATCATCGTACTTTTATGTAATAAATAAAAAATAAGAATAACAATTGCCTCTCCGACAAACGCATATACAGTACTTGCATCATTATAAAAGCTATTTAAATAATCTTCAGATAAATAACCATTAACTATAGCTAATATCTACGTTGTAATATTAGCGAACAAATCAGGTAAAATAAAAATTGCCAAAACATATAAAAGAACAAGCAAAAAATCCCTTTTGACTATTTTCTTTAATTTAAATTTCCCCTCAACGGTAGTTTGAGTTTGACAATACAATGTTGTACTTCCTTTGACATAATAAACTTCTATTTCAAACTTTTCTTCTTAAAAGTTGGTATACTTACTTAAAATTTCTATAAAAAGGATACATTGCAAAATCACTTGAAATATATAAGCGACAATTAAATTATCCCGCGATTTAATATATAGTATTGTAGCTGCTGAAGCAATAACGATATATGGAAGAATTTCAAAAATCGATGCCATATCGTAAACATGTACGATCGTTTCAATAACAATAGACAAACCAATTACAAATTGTCTATTCCATACTTTTCCTAATTCATGGATGATGAGATATCTATAAATGATTTGTTCTACCATTGGACGTAAGAATACCATGGATATAAAAGTAACTAACAACACATAAGGTGATTTAAATAGTCCTAATGTACGTTGTTCGTATTGCGTGAGATGATAACTTAAATGATTAGGTAATGCTGTTCCAATCACCCGAACTATAAGTAATAATAAATATACGACAATCGCAACTATTACAATTTTAATTATTTTATTCTTTGCAACTATCCATTGTTGCTTCATCACATCATTTATTACAGATTGATGCATTTTATAAAAGATAACTAATATTAGACCTTGAGCAATCACAAAACTTAAACTCAATGAAAAATGATACAACCATTGTGGTGGTGCTTGTTGTGTTATCATTGCAGTGATCCCTAATGAGCCGAAAACAACAATGATTGGTACGATACTTTGTAATAAAATATAAGCTGGTATTAATATAAAATTTCTTTTTAAAACTGTCCCACTGTCTGATAAATGATACGGTCGACCTTGTTTCTCTGAAGATTGTTTAATATCCATATTGTCCCTCTTCTCGCATAAAACATATATTTTTATCTTAATACAGCCGTACAATAATTTTAATGTTTTTCTATTAGACTTTCATTGTAAAACGCATACATTGTTGTATCATAATATTGAAAACGTTTTTAGGGGGTATTGTTTATGTCAGTTTTAACTGTCATGCAATTCATAGTCAATATCATCATCATGATTGTGTTATTAACGATTATGATTTTTGGGGTTATTTGGTTATTTAAAGACAAAGGTCAAAATCAACACAGTGTACTAAGAAATTTTCCTGTTTTGGGTCGTATACGTTATATTTCTGAAAAAATCGGTCCCGAATTAAGACAATATTTCTTCGCAAACGATAATGAAGGCAAACCTTTTTCACGAAGTGATTATAAAAATATCGTTTTAGCTGGAAAATATAAATCACGAATGACTAGTTTCGGTACAGGTAAGGATTATGAAGAAGGGTTTTATATTCAGAATACGATGTTTCCACTTCAAGCAACTGAATTACATATCGATCATACTGAATTCATTTCTACATTTTTATATCATATTGAGAATGAGCGCCTATTTAGTAGAGAAGAATACAGAAAAAGCGCTCAGGTTGATCCGTTTTTCTTAACTGATGAACATGCAGTAGTATTGGGCTCTAACCTTAAGCATCCCTTTAAAATCAAACGCTTAGTTGGTCAATCTGGGATGAGTTATGGCGCTTTAGGTAAAAATGCAATTACTGCACTATCAATGGGGTTAGCTAAAGCTGGTACATGGATGAATACAGGTGAAGGTGGATTATCTGAATATCATTTGAAAGGTAATGGTGACATCATCTATCAAATTGGTCCAGGACTCTTTGGGGTAAGAGATCATGATGGCAATTTTAATAGAGACATGTTTATCAATCTTGCCGAACACAATAATGTACGTGCGTTTGAAATCAAGTTAGCACAAGGCGCTAAAACACGTGGTGGACATATGGAAGGCAATAAAGTCACAGAAGAGATTGCACGCATTAGAAATGTGAAACCATATGAAACTATTAATTCACCTAATCGTTTTGATTTTATTAAAAATCCAACAGATTTACTGAATTTCGTTAATCGATTACAATCAATAGGTCAAAAACCGGTAGGCTGTAAAATTGTTGTTAGTAAAGTTGAAGAAATAGAGACGTTAGTTAAAACAATGGTAGAGATAGACATCTATCCAAGCTTTATCACTGTTGACGGTGGCGAAGGTGGTACAGGCGCTACTTTCCAAGAGCTTGAAGATGGTGTAGGTTTACCATTATTTACAGCACTTCCTATCGTTTCAAGTATGTTAGAAAAGTATGGTATAAGAGATAAAGTTAAAATTTTTGCGTCTGGTAAATTAGTGACTCCAGATAAAATCGCAATTGCATTAGGATTAGGTGCAGATCTCGTCAATATTGCTAGAGGGATGATGATAAGTGTAGGATGCATCATGAGCCAACAATGTCATTTAAATACATGCCCAGTCGGAGTAGCAACAACCGATCCTAAAAAAGAAAAAGGACTTATTGTTGATGAAAAACAATACCGTGTTACAAATTATGTTACAAGTTTGCATGAAGGATTATTTAACATCGCTGCAGCTGTAGGCGTTCATAGTCCAACGGAGATTACTTCCGATCATATTATCTATAGACAATTAGATGGCACTACAACGTCCATTCAGGATTATAAACTTAAATTAATTTCTTAAATCACAACATCGAAAAGGAGCGAGACAGAATGCTGTCTCACTCCTTTTCAATTTAATTATCTTCATTCATTTTACTTTTATCTTTTAAACCATTACGTTTGAGTTGTTTAACAACCCTATCCATACTCACATGGTCACCTTTTTTGGCATCGGATGATATGAAACCTAAATTTTTCTTAAGCTGATCGATATCCGCATCTTTATAATCAATATCGATATGTTCGATGGCCTTTCGATCTTTAAAATCAGCTTTATATGTGACACCTTCTATCCCTTTAAAGGCTTGCTCATCATTTTTAAACATTTGTTTCGCTTCATCTTTAGTAATGCCTAAATCATCATATTTAACTGTTGCTATAGTAGATTGTTTGAGAACTTCATCATCTTTGTATGTCAAAGATGTAATCACTTGCTTTCCGTTGACTTCGCCTTCATAAGTTTTTGTGCGTTCCTTCCCACATGCTGAAAGAGATACAGCACTTATCACTATTACTACTAAAAGCGATATGACTTTTTTCATAGTAGTCGCCTTCTCTCATCTTTAATCATGTTAATTATATCATCTTTAATTTGAATATGTTACTTATATGAAGATAAATATCTTTTTATTTTGAAAATTTAAACATCTATAAACATGGGATTCAGAATTTCACTATTTAGAATGTTATACTACTTTTAAAGACTTATTAATGGAGGAATGACTATGCCAGAATCTAAAGCATTACTTAAATCTTTAACAGATGTTAATGGCATTTCTGGACATGAAATGCAAGTTAAATCATTGATGAAAGATTATTTAACACCTGTCAGCGACGAGATTGTTGAAGACCGATTAGGAGGTATTTTTGGTAAAAAGAATGCTACTCATGGAACTAAATCTTTAATGATTTCCGGTCATTTAGATGAAATTGGCTTTATCGTTACACAAATTGATGAACAAGGATACATTTATTTCACGCCCATTGGTGGCTGGTGGAATCAAGTCATGTTATCTCAAAAAGTGACGATTACTACTGAAAATGGTAAAGAGATACGTGGAATTATTGGTTCTAAACCACCACATGCCCTCTCACCAGAAGAGCGTAAGAAGCCTGTTGATATTAAAAATATGTATATCGATATTGGTGTAGGTAGTAAAGAAGAAGCGAAAGAAGCAGGAATTGAATTAGGTAATATGATTACACCTTATAGCGAATTCGAATCGCTAGCCAATGATAAATACTTAACAGCTAAAGCGTTCGATAATCGATATGGATGCGCACTTGCTGTTGATGTACTTCAACAACTTAAAGATGAAAACATAGATATCAATCTATATGCCGGTGCAACTGTACAAGAGGAAGTAGGTTTACGTGGTGCTAAAGTTGCAGCAAATTTGATTAAACCTGATTTAGCAATCGCTGTGGACGTCGGGGTTGCATACGATGTTCCAGGTATGACGAGTGAAAAAAATGAAGGTAAGTTGGGTGATGGCCCGTTAGCAATATTGATGGATGCCACTAGTATCGCTCACGATGGTTTGCGCAAACATATTAAAGATGTTGCTGAGCATCATAATATTCCTGTACAGTGGGCAACAACACCTGGTGGTGGTACAGATGCAGGTAGCATTCATGTAGCCAATGAAGGTATCCCAACAATTACAATCGGCGTGCCATTAAGATACATGCACTCTAATGTATCAGTGCTCAACATTGATGATTATACAAATTCAGTGCGCTTAATTACTGAGATTGTTCGCTCATTAAATGATGACAGTTATCAAGCACTTATGTGGTAAATGAAGGAGGTATATCATGTTTTCTACTGGTAATAAAGCTAAAAAGACTATATTTGGAGCTATGACTTGTTCAAAATGTGGTAAAACACTCAATAATGACGAAAACATTACCATTAAAATCAATACTAAAGAATTAAAAGGTTATACTCACTTATCAAGTTGGGCTGATGCACAGTATAAATTGTGTGAAATCTGCTCAGAATAATCATTACCAGAGCACTAATGAATTAAGTTAACATTCATATTAGAATTTACTGCTACATCTCAATAACAAAAATTAAATTTGTTAAAATGCTTTAATAAAAATAAAATTTATTTCTGTGATTACCCGACAATATATTAAAACATGCCTGAGACAAGCAATGAGGTCTTAGGCATGCTTTATTTTCAATAATTTTATTTAGTAGAGTTTTTCCAACTTTCATCACTTAACATTTCTCCAGGCCATGTATAAGCCATCACACCACCATCGATACGAATAGTTTCACCAGTTATAAATGAACTATCATCAGAAGCTAAAAATGCTACAAGTTTCCCGACTTCATCCGGTGTTCCTAGTCGACCTAATGGTGTTACCCATTTTTGATTTTCTCGGAATGTTTGTCCGGCCTCTTCATCTGATGTACCTGCTAAATTATCAACAAGTGGTGTTTCGATTGTTCCAGGTGCTATGGCATTAGCACGAATATTTTCACGTCCATATTCTATAGCGATAGATTTTGTGAAATTAATGACACCACCCTTTGCAGCATTATACCCTGAACGGTATAAATCGGCAGCTTGTCCAGAGAATGAAGCTGTATTAATAATAGAACCACCTTGTTTCATCATTAAAGGTAATAAAAATTTAGTTACTAAAAACGTTCCTCTCATATCAACAGCCATAATTTTATCAAACACTTCAACTGGATACTCATGAATACGTCCGGCGCCATTATCTACACCCGCATTATTAAAAATAACATCTACATGTCCAAAGTCTTGTGCTATTTTTTCTGAGAATTGTTTGACTTGTTTATCATCTGAAATATCTACACGATATGCAGTTGCTTTCCCACCATTATCATTAATAGACTGTACAGTTTCTTCTAATTGATCTGATATATCAAGCGCTAACACATGTGCGCCTTCTTTTGCTAACGCCACGGCTGATGCTTTCCCAATACCAGTACTCGCACCAGTAATCACTGCGATTTTGTTTTCTAAACGTTCCATCCAAAGTCACTCTCCTATCACTTGTACATACTTAATACAATTAAGTATCATGTTAGTTTATTTTTTCCACGATGTGAATCAACTTAAACAGTGATAAGAATAAGACGCACGAAGAATAAATAGCTGAGTTAAGTTATACACTTATGTACTTTTCTTTTTACTAAAATTATATTTTTTAAAATTATAATTACTAATCAATCATCTTAAATATTTCAGAAAAATTAACTGTAAGTTCTTTTCAATTTATCTATATCATGTACAATAAAATTAAATAGGGATTATTTTAAACGCATTGTTTGAATAATAGGAGGCACACATGGAAGAAAGAATTGGTTTGATAGACATTGGTTCCAACACGATTCGACTTGTTATATTTGGCTACAATAAAAAAACTGGACTCAATGAAATACTGAATATAAAAACACCTGCACGATTAAGTCAATATCTCACAAAGTCCAATGAAATGAATGATGAAGGTATTCATGTTTTAAAAGAGACATTAAGCAGTTTTAGAAAAGTTGCGGATAAATTTAAAGTTGATGCATTATATCCCATCGCAACAGCTGCTATTCGTCAATCTAAAAATCGTGAAGCTATCATTAAAGAAATTAAACAAGATATTCATATCGAAATTCAAATTGTACCTGAAGAAGATGAAGCATTTTACGGTTACTATGCGATTACACATACTACTGATATTGAAAATGGAATTTCTGTCGATATCGGTGGCGGTTCTACCGAAGTTACCCTTTTCAAAGATAAGCAACTTAAAGAGTCTCACAGCTTTCCATTCGGCGTAGTATCACTTAAGCGTCAGTTTTTTGGTGATAAAGAACATAATGACAAAACAGCCATTAAAAATATGGAACAGTTTTTACGTGAGCAATTTAGTCAGCTAGACTGGCTATCCAATCAACATATTGCGCTTGTAGGAGTAGGTGGTTCTGCACGTAATGTTGCACGCATTCATCAATCAGCACATGCATACCCTATCGGTGGCGTTCATAACTATACGATGACTTCGAAAGATATTAACAATGTTTATGATTTAATCCGTAAAAGTTCTCGCGATGAACTAACAAATCTAGACGGTTTAAGTCGCGACCGCGTCGATATTATTCTGCCGGCTATCTCCGTCTTTAAAACGCTTTTCAAAAAAATTGACGCCACACAATTCACCTTCTCAAGAAAAGGGATTCGTGAAGGATTTATTATGAACCACATCAGCAAACGATATCCTGATGAGTTTAATAAAAGTCACGTACGTAAAGATGCATTGCGTCATTTAGCGAACGAATATCATATTGAAGAAACGAGTGCTAATCGTCGTGTGAAATTAGCTGAATCCTTATTGAATCAAATTATAAGTGAACGATCACTTAATATTTCGGAAATAGAAAAAGAATTATTTATTGAAGGTGCCTACATCTATTACCTAGGTAGTTTCATTGATTCAGACTCAAGTTCACCACATACGTATTACTTAATCGCAAATTCAATGATTAACGGCTTTTCACATAAAGATCGTGTGAAATTAGCTTTGTTAGCTAGTTTTAAAAACAAATCTTTACTTAAATTTTATTGCAAAGAAACACAGTGGTTTAGTAATAAAGAAATAGATACAATACAAGCTTTAGGGGGGATTATTAAATTTGCAAACACCTTGAATATCTCACATACTAGTTTTGTAGAGGAAGTTAAACTAAAAGCAAAGAAAGATGACAAATACGATTTAATAGTTTATTACAAAGGATCACCTATTGCAGAAGAATACCAAGCAAATCGTCAGAAAAAGCATATTGAGAAAATTTTAAAAGGTAAGGTTTCTATTATATTTACAAAATCTTAAAATTATTATGATATTTTAGATTGGTGCATAATAAAGATTAATTAATGAGGTGTATGTATAGTATGCAAACTCGATTGGGAGAAAAAGATATTAATTTACCGCAGTATTACAACAATAGGGAGTTAAGTTGGCTAGATTTTAACTACAGAGTATTACAAGAATCATATGATAAAAATAATCCGTTGCTTGAAAAACTTAATTTTATTTCTATCTTTAGTTCAAATTTAGATGAATTCTTTATGGTTCGAGTGGCTGGGTTAAAAGACCAAGTCAAAATGGGATATGACAAACCTGAAAATAAAGCACAAATGACGCCTCAAGAACAACTTGATGCTATTAAAATTAAAAATACAGACTATGTGAACACTCAATATCAACGTTATAACGAATTAATTAAAGAATTAGCCAATTACGATATTGAGATGGTAAAACCTGAAGACTTATCAGATGCATTGATAGAAAAATTAGAACAAGAGTTCAAGTTAAGTGTCTTGCCGACACTGACTCCATTAGGTATTGATGCGTATCATCCATTTCCAAAGTTAAATAATAAAAGTTTAAATATTTTTGTTGATATCGATACGGAAGATGCCATTAATTCAGCTATCGTTCAAATTCCTTCATTAATTCCACGCTTTTTAACTTTAA
Source organism: Staphylococcus sp. HMSC34G04 (assembly GCF_001838765.1). NCBI lineage: Bacteria > Bacillati > Bacillota > Bacilli > Caryophanales > Staphylococcaceae > Staphylococcus > Staphylococcus sp. HMSC34G04. Next base: position 92,457 of record NZ_KV838705.1, on the reverse strand, counting down.
ATGAGGGTACAAAACAATACGTTGTCATGGTCGAAGATGTGATTACGTATTTCATCAATTATCTATTTACAGGATACGAAGTACTAAATACTTTTACTTTCCGAATAACACGTAATGCAGATTTAACCATTCATGAAGATGGTGCTGAGGATTTGCTTATAGAAATTGAACGTTTCTTAAAAGAACGTAAGAGTGGTTCCGCTGTACGTTTAGAATTAGATTGTCGCACTTCTGAAAAAGAGAATGTAGAATGGTTAATCAATCAATTAGAAATTGAAGATAATGATATTTATTATTTGGATGGGCCACTGGATTTAACATTCTTATTTGGATTGGTTGATCATCTATCTCATAAACTCAAGTATTTAACGTATGATAAATATACCCCTCAACCACCTAAATCATTAGGTAACAAGAATATCTATCAGTTATCATTAGAAAGAGATATATTCTTCCACCATCCGTATGAATCTTTTGAACCAATAGTTGACTTTATTCGACAAGCAGCAGATGATCCAAATACAATCGCTATCAAACAAACCTTGTATCGAGTGAGTAAGGATTCGCCGATTATTAACAGCTTAAAAGAAGCTGCTGAAAACGGCAAGCAAGTAACGGTGCTCGTAGAATTAAAAGCACGCTTTGATGAAGAAAATAACGTACATTGGGCACGTATGCTTGAAGATGCTGGCTGTCACGTTATTTATGGTATGACACATTTAAAAACGCATAGTAAAATTGCTTTAGTCGTTAAACGCATCAATAATGAACTGACGTCATTTGTTCATTTGGGTACAGGTAACTATAACGATAAAACTGCTAAATTATACACAGATATGGGTATCATCACGACAAATAAAGATATTGCTGAGGATGCAATTAACTTCTTTAATTACTTGAGTGGTTACTCAACAAAACCAGAATACAATAAATTGATTGTAGCACCATACGATATTCGAGACGTCTTCATTGATCGTATCGATAAAGAGATACGTAGTCATTTACAACATGGTAATGGTAAAATTATGATGAAAATGAACTCTTTAACCGATAAAACGATTATCGAAAAGCTCTTCGAAGCATCCCAAGCTGGTGTTAAAATACAACTCATCATTCGTGGTATCTGTTGTCTTAAACCAGGCATTCCAGGTATTAGCGAAAATATAGAGGTTGTTAGTATTGTGGGTCGTTTGCTTGAACATTCACGTATTTATTACTTCCATAATAATGGCGAGGCGCATATTTATTTATCTTCAGCTGACGTTATGACACGTAATATGATTAAACGTGTCGAAATATTATTCCCTGTTGAAGATAAATCAATAGGACAACGATTAGTTAACTATATGAATTTACAATTATCTGACAACCAAAAAGGTCGTTACCAAGAAGCACAGGGCGTTTATCATTACGTCGAAAACAATTCATCACCTTTAAACTCTCAATCTTACTTGATGCAAGAAGCAATTAAGTATGGAGAAGAACTAAAAAAACAATCGGTACAACCTTCAGGACAACCCGTTCATTCTAGACGTGGTGGTAGTTGGATGCGAAAATTAAAAAACACATTTAAAAGATAAACTCACCTTGACAATTGTATTTTATATGAAATGAACACGAAAATAATAAATATCTTTTTATAACTATTCAACTTGTTATTCTTTATAATAATTAAGAGGTACAGAACACATCACTTTAACTCAACATTTTGAGAGTATAAAAGTCGTTCTTGTACCTCTTTTTTATCTATGATGATTTATAGGATTGTGGGTGTGCATACCACTCTTTTAAAAATGTATATAAAACATCACTATATTGTGCTAATTCCCTTGCTTTTATTTTCTCATCTACGCTATGTGCTTCTTCTAAACTACCTGGGCCATATAGTATTGTGGGAATGCCAAAATGTGCTGTCCAACCTCCATCAGTTACAGTTGTACTCATACCATGTTCAAGCTTTTTATTATGAATATATTCATGTGCTTTTTCTAATTGCTTAAAACCTGGATGATGTGTCGGCACAGTGAAACTTGGGAAGATTTCTCCTTTATCCTCAATCATGGATGTACCACCCCATTCAAATTCAAGTGGATTCTCTCTGAGCCATACATCTGCTTCTGCAACCTTATTTAAATATTTCTCTATTTCATCAACTACAGATTCATAACTTTCGTTCGGTAAGTAATGAACAGTAATCCATAATCGACATTCATCTGCAATAAATGCAGGATGACGTCCACCTTCTATGACAGCTGGGTTAATTGTATTCGCACCTGGCGGCATTCCAGGGCTCTTCTTCATGACAGCCCAATGTCTTTCAAGTTCATTAAGCGATTGAATCACCTTTGTCATTTTTTCAATGGCACTTGCACCAAACAAGCCCCCACCGGCATGTATCGTTTGACTACGCGCACCATCATGTATTGTATTCTTACTTTTAACTGTAATCCATCCAGTAATCACGCCACCTTGCCCAAGTGCTTGATTCTCACTCGTATCTAAGACAAGAGCTAAGTCACCTTTAGGTCCTATTTCACACGCACGTTTAGTTCCCGCTTCACCTACTTCTTCACCGACTACTGATTGAACAATAATATCCCCTTCAGGGCGTAGTCCTTCTTGATGTAATTGCTCCAAGACGTAGAATAACGAAGACATACCACCTTTCATATCGCTAACACCTCGACCGTATAACCATTCATCTTTGTTGGTAAGTTTAAAAGGTGGATACTGCCAATATTGATCGTCATCTACAGAAGCTACATCAACATGCCCATTCAATATCAGTTTTGGCGCTTGAGGATTGTGTCCTTTTAAGGTTGCTACTATCACACTATCATTGTCATATAACTGTTCTCTTTGTATTGAAAAATCCAGTTGTTTAAGTAACGTTTCAATTTCATCTTGCAATGGATCTGTATTACGTCCAGGTGGACTTTCAGTATTAAATTTAACTAGCATATCTAAAATTTCAAATTGACGTTTATCCAATTGATATCCCATCCTTTGTATAAAGTGGTTGAATTCAAACGTAACAATTTAAGTGTAACATGAAACGAAAATGCTATTTTAAATAAAGAAATGTCACCATTTAAACAGGTCTTATCGTTACTTCATTAACATTAACGCGACTAGGTTGTGTTAAAGCATATACTACAGCATCAGCAATGTTCTGTGCTTCAAGTTTTTTGCGTTCTCCAAAATCAGTACCTTCCGTCATAGGGGTATCAACCATTCCTGGTGAAATACTAGTCACTTTAACACCTGTACGTGCTAATTCTTTTTCAAGAGACTGTGTGATTGCATGTATTGCTGCTTTTGTCGCACCATAAACGGCATTCGTCTTTGTTGGTTCAAATCCTGATACCGATGCAAGATTGATGATATGCCCACTAGATTGTTTTAACAAATAAGGCAATGTTGCTTGTAAAACATGGATTGTACCTTTAATATTTACATCTATCATAGTATCCCACTGCTCAACATTATAGTCTGTAATTTTAGATGATAAACTTTGACCTGCGCTATTCACAACAATATCGATATGACCAAAATGGTCTATTACAGCTTTTAACATATCATCTATGTTCGATTTTACAGTGACATCCGCTGAAACAACTTTAGCTGGGGTATTTAATTGCTGGGCTATTTCGTTTAAGCGTTGTTCGTTACGACCAACCAGAACTATTGATGCACCTTGTTGACTTAACTTTTTGGCAATCGCCTCTCCTATACCGCTACTCGCACCTGTAACGACTGCAACTTTCTCTTTTAACTTTGTCATACATCACTACTCCTTATCATAGAATTATTTTGAATATCTTTATCATAACGTTTTGTTAGAGAATAGGACATTAATGTGATTTATAGATCAACTTTAAACAAAAGGAATCAATCATATATTTAATTATAAAAATCATTTTATATTTAGTCATTTTCATTATAAAGTAAACATAGTAACTAAAGAATAAAAGTCAAGTTTTAGGAGGAACAGTAATGTCGTTTTATGAACGGGTATTAAAACTAAGTGAAAATAATCATCGTACTGCTTTTGAATTTCGTTTTGAAGAATTATTTTCAAAGGAAGAATGGTGCGCATTATCGCTAGCTGAACGTCAGGAACAAGAAAAAGCATTTAGATGCGAAGTGAACAAGCGAGACGATATACGTATACCATTTTCAAGTGAAAACGATGCTAAAAATAAGTTATATAATATTGTTTATGCTTACAATTCCGTAAAAAAGAACTTTAAACAGGCTGAACACTCTAGAAATCCTAGAGGTCGAAACGTTTAATAATTATCAAGACAGTTTGCATTGTGATGATTAAAATATGTTGGGAAATGAAAGATTCGATGTAATCATAGGATACTTCGTGTGAGACAATATGACACATTAAAAGAAATGTAAATCATCGTTGAATCACAGATCAAAAATGAAGACCATAACTCACAGGGGTAGTAAGTTACGGTCTCCTAACACATTAATTTAGATTTTAGGGGTATATAGAGTGTCAATTTTGCCCTCAATTACTCTTTGAGAGCAAGCGAGTTCAACATTGTGGGAGTGCGTCAAAAATCAACTTGTAACGAGGGCTTTGCGCTCTAAACTATAATAGTATAATCTTTCAGCATCAATATACGGGATAGAATCAATCGTCAAATAACCATCCTTGATGTCTCCAACCAACCCTTGGTTAACGCCTGTGTTTACATAGATGTCATAACTACTTACATCGGAGAAGATCAATTCTTCTATAGCATTTCTCATAGTCATCACCTCAATAATTTACTCTTTCCTTACACTTCATATACTACATCATTTTATGTAAATTAAAAGCATTTTGTGATACATTTCACAAAAGTATCACTAATTTTTACTAATAATCAAAATTCAGAAATAATAATTTTAGTATAAGTAATTAAGTGATATATCTATAAATATCATCTCGAATGGACGTATTCATTGATAAATGCATAGTAACCACGCTATTTCCATTAGGCATATAATCTTGCTTCTCAGTTCCATTAATATATTTGGCTTTACCTAAATAGTAGAAATATTTCCCTTCATCATCTCTTTTTTTCACAAATATATACATATCTGTATTATTTTCTTCATGCTTTAAAATATTTTGTACTTCTGGTGAAGTTAATTTACGATTAGACCGCGTGTACCATTTTAATTCGTCTTGGCTCAAAAATTCATCGTCATACTTAGTATTATCGCTGATATTCTCATGTTTATCATAAGTGATAAATAAAGGAAGTGTACGATGTTTCATACGATAACCATTAATAGTTCCTGATTCATCTTTATCCCAGTTTAATAACTTAACAAAATCTTCCCTAGAATATTTGTTATATAGAATTAAACTGTTTTTCTTATTTTGGTATTTGTCATTATTATAATTAGCAAGATCAATTAAATCATGAACAAATGTGTTAAATAGTGATTTATTTAAAGCCTCTTTAAATTCATTTCCTAGACAAATAAGATTATCCTTATATTGTATTAAAGGCAATCCATAAGTTTTACCTATAGTCTTTTTGAAAAAAGTAAAATCTAAAATACTTAATGAAGTGTTAATATCATATTCAGAAATATCGTTATTAATGTTTAACATTTTTTTTGTTAAGTTTTCATAAGTTACGTCATTTTGTATAACTTCTTTCAATACATCAATATCTACTTTTTTAAGTCCAGGTGCTAATTGTCTTGATAAAAATGTTAAATTTTTAAATTCATTAATACTTAATTCATTCTCAATAATTTTATTTTTTATTAAAAACTCATAATAATTTTTAAAACGTGAGAAAATCACACTTGGATCAATCGAATCGTTATTTATAAAGTCCATAAGTAAAGGTAATTTACCTATACGGTCTTTTAAATTGTTAAAAGCTTCTTTAATTAGTTTTGGTTGATTTAATTTAACAGAATCTAGTGAATTATAGATTTTATTTTTAGCTACTTCTTCAAAATTTATTGTTGAAACACCGTTTAAAACCGTAGTATCTGTTAAGAATTTTCTGTAATTATCCTTATTTTGAGATTTATTTCCAGATAAGGCTATTGGGATCATATAGTTAGTTTTATAATTCCCAATAAAATCAATAACAGTAACGAATTCTTTATTATTACTTTTTCTTAATCCTCTACCAAGCTGTTGAATAAATATAATACTGGATTTAGTAGGTCTTAACATTACAACTTGATTAATTTCTGGAATATCAATTCCTTCGTTAAACAAATCAACAGTAATTATATAATTAATAGATCCTTCTTTTAGTTGTTGAATTGTTTCAGTTCTATAAGCTATAGAATCTTTTCCTGTCAAACCAACTGATGATATACCACGTTTACTTAATTGGTTTGCTAATTGATACGCCTCCTCCCTACTACTAACAAATATTAAACCCTTTAAAGCGTCACCTGAATAACCATAATAATTAGTCTTTTTTATGATATGTTCAACACGCTCATTAGATGCTAAATATTTTAGATTAAATGCATCTTCTTGACTCATTTCATTTTGAATATAATCTGTAACTCCAAAATAATGAAAAGGACATAAAATATTACTCTCTAAAGCCTCTTGTAAACGAATTTCATAAGCAATATTATAATTAAACAATTCAAAAATATTTAATTCATCAGTTCTTTCTGGTGTTGCAGTCATTCCTAGCAAAAAGTTAGGTTTAAAATAATTAAATATTTTCTGATAACTAGATGCAGCAGTTCGATGCGCCTCGTCAAAAACGATATAGTCAAAATGATTAGAGTTAAACAATTTATAATTTTCCTTTTTAGAAAGTGTTTGAATTGTTGCAAAAAGGAATTTAGCATCATGATCTTTTCGCTTTCCCGTTAATAATCCAAAATTACTTTCATCCTCATATGGAAAAACTTTCTTAAATTCTTCTATAGCTCTATTTAATATACCTTCATTATGAACAATAAATAGAAATTTATCTGGAGAATAAGCCCTTACATCAAGTGCGCATAAAATAGTTTTTCCAGTTCCTGTCGCAGAAATAATTAACCCCTTTTCTTCTCCCACATTTCTCAAAGACTCTAATGACTTTAATGCGTGTTCTTGCATTAAATTGGGTTTTATAAGTTTTGATTCATTAAACTTTTTAATATCTGAATTTTGAACGGCAGTGTTATCAAATACTTTTTGCAATGATTGATATTCAAAAGACTGTTTATATTCCTTTATCCATTCATCAGTTAAAGAAAAGCTAGAATCCCAAAGTTCATCAAACTTATATTTAATATTGTTAACAAGATCTCCATTTTTATGAGTTGATAAAAATAAATTATGTTCATAATTCAATTTCAATGCATTAGAAGTTAAATTCGAACTCCCTATAATAAAGGAAGTATGATTATGATGTTCAAATATGTATCCCTTAGCATGGAACCCCTCAATGTTTGTTAATTTAACCTCTACATTCTCTATTTTTAATAATTCCTCAAACATTTTCGGACTATTAAAACCTAAGTAATTTGATGTTATTATCCTTCCTTTTACGCCTTTCTTACTTAAATCATAAAAATGTGATTTTAGACTTGCCAAACCACTTTCTGTTATAAATGCAACCGAAATACAAAAAGATTGGCAATTGTGCAGCTGATCTATAATAGTAGAAAGAACATTTTCCTCTTTGTTATTTACTAGTAATCTTGGAACAAAATTACCTTTATGGGAACTATCTTTATCTATAAACCCTTTATATAAAGATTGCTTAATATCTTGTATCAAATTACTCAATCTAATTCTCCTCTATTATACGTCTTACAGCAGGTACGTCTGCTGGAGCCCATTCTAATTTATCTAATTCATTTTTTCCTACCCATTTTATTTCCTTATGCTCAGTTAAAGTTGGTTTTTTATTGTTAAGTTTACACTTGTAGGTTGTTAAGTTAACTATTCCAAAGTCATACTCATAAGTTGTGGTTGTTACCTTATCACCAACAATTAAATCACATTTCATTTCTTCTTTAATTTCTCTTATTAATGCATCTTTTTCGGTTTCCCCATTTTCTATTTTCCCACCTGGGAACTCCCATTTTAAGGGTAAACTCATATTTTCGCTTCTTTGCGCACATAATATTTTGTTATCAGAGTATATAATAGCACCTACTACATTAATTTCCTTTTTCAATTTCATCACCTTCACACCTTAATAAATTTATTTTAATTTTAACAAATGTATATGTGTTTATACATCCAAACAACTGCGAAAAATGCTCTGTTTATGTATATAAAATTTATTTTTTAAACAAGTCGTGGTTTACATACTTAATATATTAGATGAGTTAAAAATATGATTTATATAGATAATTCATTGTTATTAAACGTATTTTATTTATGCATAAAAAAGGTATTCAGATCATCTCAACCATCTGAATACCTAAAATTTTCAATTTATATATAATTACTTTACTCTCTCAAACAACTTCTGATAGTTATTCTTTGCTTGTTCATACTTGAGTGCATTTTTTGTTTCAACTTTTGTTAGTGGATTTTTAATTATTTTATCCATATAGGCTGCGAATGCTTCAATGTTATCTGGCTCAACAAGATAACCATTTTCACCGTGCTCTATGATTTCACCAGGACCGTATCTTACGTCATAAGCAATGACTGGGCAACCTACTTCAATACTTTCCATAACGGTTAAACCAAAACCTTCGTATTCACTGGTTAATAGTGAGGCTTTAGATTTTTTGAATTCTTCAAGTGGATGCTTGGTAAAATCATTTAAATCAACTTTATCTTCAATTTGATATTCTTTAACTAAATCTAGTATGACTTGTTTTTGATTTTGTTCATCTGCACCATAAATCGCTAATTTCGTTTGATGTCCATATTTTAAGAATTGATTATAAGATTTGATTAAATGGTCCACTTGTTTTTGTTTGCCTAGTCTACCAATAAATACAAATCTATCCTCTTTGTCTTGAGTATCTTGTTGTCCATAGCTTTTAATAAAGTGAGGTACAATCGATATTTTTTCATCGCTGATACCATATGCATGTTGAATATCGTCTTTTTGCATATGTGTGAGCAAGAGGTATTGAGCTACTTTATCAGAATTTTCCAATGCAATTTTGTATGAAGATTTAATATTATCGCCATCGATGTGGCTATTATGAAATACAAGCACATTTTTTGTGTTCATACAGTTATTTAAAAGTGGTTTATCTAAAAGTCTAGCATCATTAAACACAATATCATTTTGTTTAAAGCGATGTTCGAAATAATATTTAAAGAGATCTTTTTCGTTTTTAAAAGCCTTCATGATACGTTGATTTTTAAAAATTTGAATAAAATCTAATTCATTTGCCTTTTGTGAATTGAAGAATTTTTTACAGTAAATACTTCCCTCAGTGTCAAAATATTCTTCCAAAATTTTGTGATATGTGCGGCTTGAGAAGTAAATCTTTCTATGCAATTGACCGAAGTGATTATATTCTCTACGTTCAATTTTTTTCTTAGAAATTGGTGACATCACGTCTTCAAATTCTATGATATTTGTATCTTCATAAAATTTCCGATATAAAACATAAGTTTCTTGATCATAATATCTCATCACATTGCCATCATTGAATGCTTTAGAAGTTAAACCTTCAATGTCTCTATCTTTTTCAGAGTAAAGCGTTTTTTTCTTAAATCTACTTTTAGGTATTGAAAGTAATTTGAAATCAGATAACCAATCATATATATTTTCGATTTGCGTATTTTTCGTTATGAGTTGATTCTCTTCGAACTTTTGATAAACTTCATTATAATTGGCGTTATAATTCGTTGTTAATATTTTATTGTGAATGCCCATTTCTTTATCAAGAAATCGAATTCTTGTTAATAATGATTTAGTTCTTCCTCCGTGCACTAAGGGTAATGTGCTTGTTACTGTATATATCATTGTTTTAATCCCCACCTTTTAAGATGTATGCTATTTTATAGTTAATTATAAAAATATTGATGCATTTTGAAGCCAGAAATTTTATAATGTGATTTAAGAAGTATTTTATAAGTTGTTTTAAAATAAGTTAAGAACTTTTTATGTTTTCGAAAATAAACGTAAACTAAAAATATAGTATAATGTATATTTTAATTTTAATAAAGAGGAATTTGTAAATATGAAAAATAATTGGATAGATGTATTAGATGAAAGTTTAGTCAAAGATTTTTATAATAATCAAACTTCCGAAGAGCAACAAGAAGGACTTAATACTACACTGTCTTTTGGCACGGCTGGTATTAGAGGGAAATTCGGTTTAGGTGAAGGACGATTAAATAAGTTCACAGTATCTAAAGTAGCGTTAGGCTTTGCCCATTATTTAACATCAAGTATCGCGCATCCTGTTGTCGTCATACATTATGACACAAGACACTTATCACCTGAATTTGCTCAAATTATCGCTAATATTCTAGCAAGTCTTGATATTAAAGTTTATCTTGCTGATACATACAGAACAACACCTGATTTGTCATTTGCAGTCAGATACTTACAGGCTGATGCGGGTGTTATGATTACAGCTAGTCATAATCCTAAAGATTACAATGGAATTAAAGTTTATGGAGAAGATGGTGCTCAATTATCAACCGACGATTCCGCACGACTAAGCACATATATCGATAAGTTAGGTCATCCGCTTCATATTAATTTACCTAGTTTAACTACTGAACAACAATCATTAATTCATTCAGTCCCGAGCGAAGTCAGAGAAGATTATTTCAAAAACGTACAAGACTTAGTTGGAACGATTCCACAGTCTGATTTAAAAGTTGTCTTTACAAGCTTGCATGGTACGAGTGTGCCAGTTGTACCTGACATCTTATCTTCTCTTAACTTTAATCAATTTGAGTTAGTCGCATCACAATGTGAACCTGATTCAGATTTCAGCTCTGTAGCCAGTGCAAATCCAGAGGATCATAAAGCCTTTGATCAATCGATAGAACTCGCTAATCACATTGATGCTGATTTACTTATTGGCACAGATCCCGATGCAGACCGTTTAGGAATAGTTGAACTTGATGCTGAAGGTAACATCCACTATTACAACGGAAATCAGATTGGTGCACTTTTGTTAAATTATCGTATCAAACAAACAGAAGGATTATCTAACAGAATTATGTTCCAATCAATTGTAAGTGGTGGCTTAGCTAAATCTCTTGCTCAATATCATAATGTCAATTTCAAAGAAGTTTTGACAGGTTTTAAATATATCGCAGCTGAAATAAGACATCTGTCTCCTGAACAAAACTTTATTTTTGGCTACGAGGAAAGTTATGGCTTCTTAGCCCGTCCTTTCGTGAGAGATAAAGATGCGATTCAAATTGTGCCATTAATGATTAAGTATGCAGCTGAATTAAAAAACAAAGGACGCATGCTTAAAGATGAATTAGAAGACATTACTCGAAATGTCGGTAACTTTAATGACAAGCTTTTCTCACATACATTTGAAGGTACTCAAGGCAAGGCAAAAATCGAAAATATTATGACTCAATTCAGAAGTGAAACACCTTCGGAAATGTGTGGTCTTAAAGTCATTGCAATCGAAGATTTTGAAACAGGTAAAAAGACTGACTTACAAAATGATGAAGTCAGCGATATAACTTTACCTAAAGCGAATGTAATAAAGATATACTTTAATGAAGGATTTATTGCTTTGCGTCCTTCTGGTACAGAGCCTAAAATTAAACTTTATGTATCACTTTCTTGTGACCATTTTGACGTAGTTGCACAAAAAATGAACGATGCTATATTTAACTCTTAAATAGAAAAAGGTGGAAATGTATTCTCTTTGCAATCTTGATATCGAAATAGAATTAACATGGTTAGTAAAATTTCTAGGTGGTACTCATGATATTGAGGACCACCCTTTCTAATAATCAAAATTTGATGACAGTGAATACTCAATCCAATCATCCACTATAAATACGTAAAATGCCTGGGACAACTATTTTGTCTCAGGCATTTTTGATTGAATTTAAATATCTAATTGCTTAATGAATGCTTTTAAGTCTTGACTCATTTCTGGATCTTTTAAAGCATATTCAATCGTTGTTTTAACAAATCCTAATTTTTCTCCAACATCATAACGATTACCCTCAAAATCATATGCATACACTTGTTGTTTGCTATTCATTCGTTCAATCGCATCAGTTAATTGAATTTCATTTCCAGCACCTTCTTGTTGTGTTTCAAGATAATCAAAAATTTCTGGTGTTAATACATAACGACCCATGATTGCTAGATTAGACGGGGCAGTACCTTGTTTCGGCTTTTCTACAAATTGACGTACTTCATATCGACTTCCCTCTTTAGCAGAAGGATCAATGACACCATAACGATGTGTATCAGATTCTGGCACTTCTTGAACACCTATTACTGAATGGCCTGTTTCTTCATAAACGTCCATTAATTGTTTAATAGCTGGTGTATCAGACTCTACAATGTCATCTCCTAATAACACTGCAAATGGTTCGTTACCGATAAACTGTTTTGCAGTATGAATTGCATGTCCTAGCCCCTTTTGTTCTTTTTGTCGTACGTAAAAAATATTAGCTAAATCTGTTGAATATTGTACTTTTTCAAGCAGGTCTGCTTTTCCTTTATTTTCAAGAACCATTTCTAATTCTTTTTGATTATCAAAGTGATCTTCAATTGCACGTTTATGCTTGCCAGTCACTATAATAATATCTTCAATCCCTGCTTTAGAGGCTTCTTCTACAATATATTGGATTGTTGGTTTATCTAATATTGGTAACATTTCTTTTGGCATCGCCTTAGTTGCTGGTAAAAAACGAGTACCTAAACCAGCAGCAGGAATTATTGCTTTTTTTATCTTTTTCAATCTATAAACTCCTTTACCTATTTACGTAATTAAACTCTTAATAAAGTGTATCACTATTTAAAATGCTTTCATAGTAGTGTTTTTTCACCACAATCTTTTTCATTATTAACATTAACTTAATCAAGAATTGAGTTAGAAATTAAAAATACTCGAAAAGAAATTAACTTTATTTTAAATATATCGGTGACAGACATCCACTGAAAAACACTCGCTATATTTTTAAAATGAGAGTGGCAGGAAATTTTTCTCTATACAAATAAACTAATAAACAAAATAAATAAAATACCTGATACTGAAATAATTGTCTCTAATAAAGACCATGTTAAAAATGTTTCTTTAACTGTCAGCCCGAAATATTCTTTGAACATCCAGAATCCTGCATCATTGACGTGAGAGAGAATTACGCTACCTGCACCTATTGCAAGAACGACCAAAGATACATTAACATCTGAATGTTCTAAAAGTGGTAACACAATGCCTGTTGTTGATACGGCAGCAACTGTAGCTGATCCTAATGAAATCCTTAAGACTGCAGCTACAATCCATGCTAATAAAATGGGTGACATGCTTGTTCCTTCAAACATCTTAGCGATTGTATCACCTACGCCACCATCGATGAGTACTTGTTTAAATGTACCACCACCACCGATGATGAGTAACATCATGCCGATTGGATAAATAGCTTGCGTAACTGATTTCATAATGTCTTCCATTTTTCGTTGTTGCTTCGTTCCCATCGTAAAGATTGCAAATATCACTGCGATAAGCATTGCAGTACCAGCAGTTCCTATGAAGTAAACAATTTGTTCGAATACATTTGTTGCTTCTTCGTGTCCTGTAATCAGTTGCACAATTGTAGAAATCAACATAAGAATAACAGGTAACATAGCAGTTAATAAACTTATTCCGAAACCTGGCATCTCTTCTTCTTTAAATTCCTTTTGAGTACCTAAAGAAGAAATATCCCCTTCTCTCGTATACGCTGTTGGAACCATCTTTTGCGCAAATCGATTAAAGAGTGGACCTGAAATAAGTGTTACAGGAATAGCAATAATCATACCATATAACAAAACTTCACCAATATTCGCTTTAAGCTCTTTAGCGATGACAACGGGTCCAGGATGCGGTGGTAAGAATCCGTGTGTAACGGATAACGCTGTGACCATTGGTAGTCCCAACTTTAATATTGATACATTTGCGCGTTTAGCTACTGTAAATACGAGTGGGATTAATAGTACAAGACCTACTTCAAAAAATAACGCAATACCAACGATAAATGCTGCTATCAACATAGCCCATTGAACATGTTTTTGACCAAACTTTGCAATAAGTGTATCAGCAATACGTGTTGCGCCACCGCCATCGGCTAATAATTTACCTAATATCGCACCTAAGCCAAAGATTAAAGCAATGTGACCTAGCGTACTACCCATACCATTTTCAATGGTTTCCATAATTTTGTTAAGTGGCATACCTAATAATAACGCAGTTATCATTGAAGTAATGATTAATGAAATAAATGTATTAAGTTTCAATCCAATAATTAATGTTAATAAGATAATAATTCCTAATACAACACTGATGAGTGGCCAAATCTCTCCAAACATCGTATTCCCCTTCTTTCTCTTGTTTATTATTCATATAATATATAATCAATTAATCACTTAAATGTTCTCGTTGGAAATTCGCAATATCACTGTAGTTCTCAGTCATAGAACGACTAATGTTAATAAAAATGGTGACAAGTTGTTGGTAGATGGCAACTGTTTCTTGGTTAGGTTCGTGGGCATGTGTTGTACCTACCATATCTTTAATGACTGAAAAATCATCTATTTCTCCTAGAGCTTTCATTCCAAGTACACATGCACCTAGACATGAACTTTCGTAGCTTTCAGGTACGATTAAGTCTGTATCAAAAATATCTGCCATCATTTGTCGCCAAATTTCACTTTTAGCAAAACCACCCGTCGCTTTAATTGTTGTCGGTGTTTCATTCATCACTTCAATTAATGCCAGATAAACTGTATATAAGTTATACAGTACACCTTCCAATGCTGCACGAATCATATGCTCTTTCTTATGAGATAATGTCAATCCGAAGAATGAACCCCTAGCGTCAGCGTTCCACAATGGTGCACGCTCTCCAGCTAAATAGGGATGAAAAATTAATCCTTCTGCACCTGGTTTTACTCTGCTGGCAATCTGAGTTAACACATCATAAGGATCGACCCCCAACCTTTTAGCCGTTTCAACTTCACTCGCTAAAATTTCATCTCGTAACCATCTCAAAACGACACCACCATTATTGACGGGACCGCCAATCACATATTGATCTTTATCGAGAATATAACAGAAAATACGCCCCTTCTCGTCTGTTTTTGGCTGATTAATTACCGTACGAATTGCGCCCGATGTGCCAATAGTTACAGCAACTTCACCTTTTTGATAGCTATTTACACCTAAGTTAGATAATACGCCATCGCTCGCTCCGACAATCACAGGCGTTTGCTCATCAATACCCATCAACGTTGCGTAGCGTTTTTTCATTCCAGTTAAAACATGTGTGGTTGGAACAAGTTGTGGTAATTGATTTTTTTCAATACCTAACAATTCTAAAGCTTTATGATCCCAATCTAATTGTTCTAAGTTCATCATACCTGTAGCTGATCCTAAAGAATAATCAATGACGAATCGCTCATATAATTGAAACAGTACGTATGTTTTTAAATCTGCAAACATAGTTGTTTGTTTAAATATCTCCGGTTCCTCATGTCTCATCCAAAAGATTTTAGATAATGGTGACATAGGATGAATCGGTGTACCAGTTCGTTGATACAATTCAAAACCGCCATATGATTTTTCTATTAAATCAGCATAATCATTCGCTCGATTGTCAGCCCAAGTGATATTTTCAGTTAAACGTTGATTATCCGCGTTCATAGCAATCAAACTATGCATTTGCGCACTCAAGGAAATAAATTTAATATCTTCTTTTGCGATGCCAGATTCTCTTACAATATATTTAACCGTCATAAGCACAGCATCAAATATTTCATCCGGATTTTCTTCCGACACATCTACGTTTGGTGTATGTAAGTCATAGCCAATATTATGTTTCATTATAAACTTGCCTTTTTCATCATATAGCACAGCCTTCGTACTCGTTGTCCCCATATCTACACCAATCATATATTTCATATTCATCCCTCTTTTCTATAAATTAACGTAACCAGAAAGCTTCAATATTTTCTCCTACATCATCAAAATTTAAATGGAATGCTTTTCTCAATATGGAGGCATCATCGTTCTCAACAGCATCTATAAAAACTTGATGATTACTATGAATTCTCTCGAAATCTTTAGGGTCATTTGCCATTCTTTGTCTCATTGAAATGAGTATGAGTGATTCCATAACAGGTTTAAGGTGATTCCAAAACACTTTAAGATACTGATGATTTGTTGCTTGAATCATCACCTCGTGAAACTCAAAATCATGTTGTGTAAATGCTTCAGCATCCTCAAATTGGACTGCAACTTTCATCATTTCTAATTGCTTTTTCATTTCCTTAACAATATGTTGTGTATCTGTACCACTTAATTTTGAAAAGGCAAATGATTCGAGCATCAAACGCAAATCATACATCTCCTTTTTCTCTTGATCTCCAAAAGGAAGCACCTGTGCACCCATACGCTCTAATTGAATCAATTGATCTGTTTGAAGTAACTTAAATGCATCTCTGACCGGTGAACGACTCACATTAAATTGTTGTGCAACTTGATTTTCACTTAGTTGTATATGGGATTCAATTTCGCCATTCACTATTCCTAAACGTAACTCAGCAGCTATTACTTGTCCTGAAGTCATGTTTTCCTTCCACTTTTTCGGATAACCATACGTCACGTTCTATCCACCTCAATTCAATGTCCCTCTACTTGTATACAAGTATGTTAATATACAAATTTTTGTTTTGCAAGCGCTTTCTTTTAGGTGTTTTGACATTTTAAACACAATTCAACAAAATATTTCTTAGAATTATTTACATCCATCTTTGATTCGTTCACTTTCCTTCCTCTCAATACAATTTATAAAACAATGTAAAATACACTTAAAACATACTTACTTATTGCTTGTTTCTTATTATTCAATTATATATTTTATATTTCATAAAAAAATATAATTATATTGACAACGCTTACTTGGATACTTAAAATTTACTCGTAATTATTTTTCAGTTTTATACATCATCATACGATTAGGAGGTTATAACATGTTTAATTTCTTAAAACCAGCTAGACATATCAAATCATTGCCATCAGAAAAAATAGATGATACGTATAAAAGACTACGCTTTCAAGTCTTTTTAGGAATATTTATCGGTTATGCTGGTTACTATTTATTAAGAAAGAACTTCTCTTTAGCAATGCCTTCATTAATTGAGCAAGGCTTTAGTAAAGGGGAATTAGGTATTGCGTTATCTGCAGTATCTATCGCATATGGCTTTAGTAAATTTGTAATGGGAACTGTCAGCGATCGAAGTAATGCTCGAATGTTCTTAACTTTAGGTTTAGTATTGACAGCAATTATTAACTTATTATTAGGATTTATTCCATTCTTTACTTCAAGCATAACTATAATGTTTATCATGCTGTTTTTAGTTGGTTGGTTCCAAGGAATGGGTTGGCCACCATCTGGACGTGTGTTAGTTCATTGGTTTAGTGTCAGCGAACGCGGAAGCAAAACGTCAATATGGAATGTAGCACATAATGTAGGCGGAGGTTTAATGGCACCTATTGCTACGTGGGGTATTTCCATGACTGCATTATACAACTTCGGTTATTTAAAAGGGTTTGAAGGCGTCTTTATATATCCTGCACTATTGGCTATCATTATTGCCATCTTCTCTTACATACTTATTAGAGATACACCACAATCTCAGGGGTTACCACCAATTGAGCAGTATAAAAATGATTATGCCACTTCAACTAAACAAACAATTGAAACAGAATTAACTACGAAAGAAATATTGTTTAAATATGTACTTAATAACAAATGGGTATGGGCGATTGCTTTTACAAACATTTTCGTTTATTTTGTGCGTTATGGTGTTTTGGACTGGGCACCGACATACTTAAGTGAGGAAAAGCATTTTGATTTAAGTGCTTCAGGTTGGGCTTACTTTTTATACGAATGGGCAGGAATTCCGGGCACACTACTTTGTGGTTATCTATCTGACAAACTATTTAAAGGTCGTCGTGGTCCAGCAGGCTTCTTCTTTATGTTAGGCGTAACAATCTTTATCCTTATATATTGGTTAAATCCACCAGGTCACGCATGGTTAGATAATCTTTCATTAATTGGTATTGGTTTCTTAATTTATGGTCCAGTCATGTTAATTGGTTTACAAGCGTTAGATTATGTTCCTAAAAAAGCTGCTGGCACTGCGGCTGGTCTAACTGGTCTATTTGGATACTTGTTCGGTGCAGTTATGGCTAATATTGTATTAGGGTTTGTAGTTCAACATTTTGGATGGCATATTGGCTTTGTGTTATTAACAGTCATCAGCATACTCGCTATGTTATGTTTCATTTTAACTTGGAATAAACGTGGTCAAGAACAAATCGACTAATATCCTAAGTGTGCTCAATCATTGATTACGATGCGCATATGTCCTATTCAGTCGTGTGCTATATATAAAAATAGCCTAAGACTATTCGTCTCAGGCTATTTTTATGCTTTGCGTCATGTAGCATAAATGAATTTTTATTAATATATCCAAATTGCATTCATTGCTTAGCAATTTCTACACAATAATGTATTTCGTGACAATCAGGACATTGAAGCTTTCTAGTTTAAGGTGTATGTGATGCTGTTACAAATTTAATGACACTAGGATTAAACACATGGTGGCAATTAGGACAGACATATGAAACATTCTTTTTATACTTTTTTGTTAACCAAAGTGAATACATAGCTACAACAGGCATCATCGACAAAAAAGGCTTTTTCCTTTTAGTTACAATTGAAGTGATCAAACCACCATATTGTAATGAACCAATCAGAGCTATACTTAACCATAATTTCTTTCTAACATATTTGCGTCTATGAGATTCTTCCATATAAGTAGCTATATCTTGTAAATAATAAATTGGAGATATTGAATTTTGATGAACATAGCGCTGAATTTGCTCTATTTTACGTACCTTGTTTTCTTTAACTGTTATTGACTGTTGTATCTCATGCTTTTTGATTTGAAGAAGAGTGTAAAGCGTCTTCATTGATGAGTCTTCTTGTAATAACACTTTAATTTCTTTAATTGTGCAACCTATTTCCTTAAGAAATAAAATCAGTTCAAGTTTCTCCACTTCCTTATCAGTGTAAAAGCGTCTGTTAGTTTCAGAAGTATAATTTGGCGATAAGATTTCTTGTTTATCGTAGTACTGAATAGTGCGTGTTGACACATGGCATTTATGAGCTATATCTCCTGAAGTATAAATCGACATAGACATCTCACCTCCTAGTCAAAGCATACTCGATAACGTTACGTCATTATCAATAACTTTATTCATTTCTAGACGTCCGGACGTCTTATTTTTTGGAAATCCACGCTTTAATTTCATCTACCACGCCAGTTTGTCCATCCGATTGGGTTTCTAAAACACTCGGGAAATCTATATGACCAATTCCTGGATAAATAACTTCTTTAGTTTCTCCACCTAACGCCTTAAATTTTTCTAACGTAGCTTGAGAATCCGTATAAGGAATAATTTGATCTTCTTTTCCAGACATAAATAATATTTTTGGAAATTGTTTAATCTCATCGATATCTGGTAAATAATCTGTATTAATCGTGTAAATCATATCCGTAATTATAGTTTTAATAGGTGCAATAAATTGTACCAAATCAAGTGCGTTTTCCTTTTGTGCATAAATCGTTTTATCAAGTATATATTGAGGAAGATTTTTTACTGCCTTAATTTCATCTTTTAACACTGCTCGCTTACTCTCACTAGTGAATAATCGTGCTAACATACTCGCATCTGGAGTAATTTTCGCTGCGCTATGTAAATAAATAAGATGAGATACTGGTAATGTATTATACTTAAGTAATCGTGTCGCAATCATTCCTCCCATTGAATAACCAACAATACTCAGTTCTTTTATCTGTTGCTCCTTAACAATTTGCGTTAATACATCATATATACGTGCAGCGTAATCATCTAATGTATGTGTGTCACGATCTAAATCTGTACTTTTACCACGACTTGGACTATTAATAAATATTAATTTGTAATCTCTGAAGTAAGGCTCGAACATCGTCATAATTTTATATGTTAAGAGTGCACCATGAATAAATACAATCACATCATCAGCTTGGCTATCTCCTGCGTAGGCAACTTCACTATATTCTCCCTCAAATTGTTTAAGTGGATAAACTTTAGTTGTAAAATTTTGCTTAATCATATACATCCTCTTATTCTTAATACATTAATTAATATAATAATATCATATAATTTAATTTTTTATAATTATACTAATCATATGTCCATCAGCTTTATGTTACTACATATTTAAAACTGATCTTTCTATTTAAATAAGTTTAAACAATTTGAATCACACCAATACGCTTAATAAAAAAATTAATATTATCCTCATACTTAATTAACATTTTCTTACTATTCTTAATACTAGGAAACGACCGTTGCTGATAAATAATTTATACGTTTTGCACAACATCATTTACATTTTCATCATCTAGGGAGGCATTTCATGGTTATTTCAAAAAAATTATCACTTATTACTATAGGTATCTTAATAAGCATTCTTTTAATTTCTCTACTTATTGATCAACCTATCTCACATTATTTCATGAATCAGAATTCAATTTTCGGTACTTTATTTCAAAACTACGGTTTATTTCCACCTACGCTCATATTAATTATTTCAACTGTAATTTTAAATTATTATATTTTTAAGACTTTTAAAAATAAATTAGCAAAAACGTTAACTTTGATTTTATCTTTTATCTTTACGTTGATAAAAACCAATGAATTCGTGTCAGAAACTGCTCAATATATGTTATCTACATCAGAAAACATCAAAAATCATAAGCCAATGGGTATGGCAAATAATGAGGGAAACGCTGGAAATGCTTTATCTTTAGGAATGAGTTTCTTTATTTCTTTGATTATCCTTATAATTATCGCTTTTATTTGTTATCAGTTTTGGTTAAAACATACAAATAACCAAGAACTTAATCATTTATTCAAAGTTTCACTTATTAGCTTTATGATTTTATTTATTGGATTAGAACTCGTTGATAGCTTGAAACATTTGTGGGGACGTTTTAGACCATATGAAATCACTGGCAAAGCCGGACATTTCACTCACTGGCTCACAATAAATGGAAACACTGGACATAGTTCCTTCCCTTCAGGACATACTGGAAATGGTGCATTTCTAATGTTTATCGCATTTTACTTTAAAAAATTACGCACTCAAAAAATAGTATTTAGTATCGGATTATGTTATAGCATTTTAATGGCATTGAGCAGAATTCGTATTGGTGCACATTTCACTAGTGATGTAACAATGAGCTTGCTTATTATGTTTTCACTCATGGTTATTGCAGATTTTATAATCAATAAAGTTAACATCCTGAATAAAATTCATAGTAATAATTCATAGGTTTTAATATGACAGTATTGTCAATTCTATATAAAAATAATCTTACATATACACATTAAAGCTGAATAAATTAACATGACGCCCTGTTATTTTATTCAGCTATTCTTTTATTCATAATAATTTTAACTAGATTTTTATATTCATTGTAATGATTACAGTGATGTTTAATATCAATATATTTTAATACTTCCAAAAAAGAATCGTTTAATATTGCTAATTTTTCATAATACGATTTAGTGTATACTTTATTTAATGTTTCTAACTGCAATTCACTTAATTTACTCCTTCTCCCTTCATATTTAGACCAATCTCCCAAAGAATTGGGTTCTTCAGTCATTTCTAAATACCATAAATGGCAAAGAGAATTAGTCATCATATTAATGGCGTATTGCAGATAAAATAATTCATCTCTTTGATATCTTTTGTAAGACTCTATCAAGTATGCTAAGTACTTATTACAAATATTGCATAACCTTTCACTTGTTATATTAGTCGTAACATCAGATTTCTTCTTTAAATCACTTAAAAAGAAATCTTTATCTTTAACAATCAAAATATTGTTAAACCAAATACTGGGCATTAATTCTTGCTTATAAAATATTAAGACATCAATTTTCAAAAGATTTTCTAAGTGTACTATAGCGAATTCATTAGTCTGATTTTCAACAAATAAAATATTATCAAATAAATTAATAAATTCCTTTAAAATTTTACACTTTTTTTGATTAGCTTTAATTATAATTCTTAAATCTATATCTGAAAACTTGTCCGAATCATTTCGAGCAATACTTCCACCGTAAAATGCTCCGAGTATATCATCATCGTATAAAATGTAACTTTCTATTATCTTTCTATATATTCAATCAACTCACACCTTATAATACGCTACTTCTCTCGATTTGAAATTTCTGAATGTATTTGTTGCATTTTACTTTCTACATTTGTAATTTCTGATGCACATTGTTCTAATAATCCTTTATATTTTTCAGTGTCTGTATCATTTTTATAACGAATTTTGTGTTCTAAACTTGCCCACATATCCATGCCGATTGTACGAATTTGTATTTCTACTGGTGTTACTTCTACTGAATCTGCTAAAAACACTGGAATAGATACGACGATATGTAAACTTCGATAGCCGTTTTCTTTAGGATGTGTGATATAATCTTTACGTTTTAATAATTTAACATCTTCTTGTCTTAATAACATTTTTTCAATGACATAAACATCGTCTAAATAGTTACATACGACACGTATACCAGCAATATCCATAATGTTATCTTTAGCACTTTGTGCACTTACTTCAAATCCTTTACGATTCAACTTTTTAACTAAACTGTGCATTTCTTTTACTCGTCGTTCCATATGATGAATTGGATTGTGTTTATATTGATAGTTAAAGTTATCATCTAAAATACTTAATTTTGTACTTATTTCTTTAAGTGCTGAAGAATATAGGTGGTCCAGTTCCACAAATCCAACTAATGTATTAAATGCTTCATCATCATCTTTAAAATGTTTTAAGCTATTTTTGAATTCGTCTCGTAAATCTTTGATATAAAGTGCAGGCTTTCTCTCTACATACATCTTTCTCAACCTCCGATTTCTTTTCAAACCCATTATAGCGAATTAAAATTTAATATAGAAATTTTATGTCATATTACAGTTGTATCATATATCATTTATATATAAAAAAACTGAGACAACAATAATTGTCTCAGGTAACATTCATTCATGCTTTTAATCATCGATAAGTCAATTTCATACATTTATTAGCTTTTATATTACAATACCAAATGTTTATATGAGTCTATCACTTCAACATATATCCATCGCCATTATTTTGTTTAGAATCACTCATCTTTTCGATGCTCAATCACTTTGGTACCTTTATTTTCTGCGATATGTTGTGCACGGTTAACTGCTTCAGATTTTGTATCAAATGTATCTGAAGCTTGTTTAGCATCTGTAGATTTTACTTTCCATAGTTGATCTTCATAGTATACATGAACATTTTCTTCGTTAAGTTTAGGATTAGCTGATTCATCTTCTTGATGTTGCGTGATATGTTTGTTTTTTAACGTCTCTAATTCTTCTTTTGACGCATGTTGATACCATTTTTCAGCTTGATTTGTAGCAATGGGTATCACATCAGATTCTTTATAGCCATCTTTGAGCATCGCATTACCAATATCAATCGCTTTTTTCCGTTCGAGTTCTTCAAAGTTTTTCCAACTTTGAGGATAATCTTGCATCGTCCAAGGCATCGTCTTACCTCCTCAATAATTTACTACACCTTACCACTAAATTTGTTTAATTAAACAATACGAGACATCTGTACTAATTAATCTTTTGTGATGGCCTGACGTTGTTCAGCACAATTACGTTGTATATTCATAAGGGAAGCACGGATGTAATTGTATTGAGGTAATGCTTGCATGTCTCTAAGATTTAAATCTGCTTGAAATTGGAAATGCTTAGCTATATTTTCAAATACAACTAAATATTCACCCATTAAATCATCATTTATTGTTTGTCGGTGTTTATTATTCATGGCACGCTCTAGCATAAAACTTATTTCCTCTAGAGCAAATATACTTGGATAGTAATACCTTACCGCTTCTTTATTACTAAACAATTCACCATTCGCTGAATTGTAAATCTGTGTCACATTACTGATTTTGACGTTTAAATTTAAACTTTCTACCCTATCACGTTCATTCGTTTCCTGTTTATTTTTTGAAAATAAATAATGAAATAAAATACCTTCTTTACGTACCAATTCGGCAATAGCATCAGATAACATTGAGGATGCAGTTTTACGCGCGAGTATGAATATACCAATAACTGCAATAGCTATACCTATTAGAACGTCAATAATTCGAGTGTATGCTATCTCAATATTTAAATTTTGAGAGGCTAGACCATTGAGCATAATGACCTGTGTCGTAATAAAAATAACTGCAAATGCATAGTTAGATGCCACAAACGCTTCCGTCATCATGGCTGAGAATCCCATAATGATAATAGCGAAAATAGGATCGATATGAAATGCCAAGATTCCCGACAAAACAATAGTCCCTATTATTGTTCCAATACCTCTAGCAATTGACCTGTCTAACGTACGAATCGTTGTCACATTACCTAACATGATGGTATGCGCTGACAATGGCACCCAATACGCTTTTTGAATGTTAAATGCTAGAGCAATAAATATAGCCACTGCCATAATAACTGTATATTGCAAAGCATTTCTAAATACAATTGAGTCGAAAGTTAGATTTTGATATATTCGCTTGCTATATAAAGGCTTACGAATATCTGCTTCATATTTAATTTGATTATCGTTTGCGTGAATCATTTCATCTATTTTCAAAATATGATCCATTAAATTTTGAAATTCTGGTGCCACATCAACAACTTTTGACCACGGTCGATATTGTTTAGGTTGTTGAACACTTTTAATAATATGATCCATCATTTCAACTAAGTCATTTGGTAATGGACGAATATGATTTTCATTGAGTTCTAGTAATTCTGAATATATCCCTTGTGCTGATGTGTGTAATAAAATTAATTTCTGAAACCTTTTACTTAATTTTCCATTACCACCTGATGTTGAAGTAATTAAAAGTTTTTCAGAATTTCTAAATTCTGTAACAGCATTTCGAGCATATGCTTTGAAATCCTCTGGCTCATCAAAATGATGTAGCAAGTTATGTAATGTTTTAAAATCCGCATGAATTGCTCTGTCTTCTGCTTTCTCTTTAGCAAATATGATTGTTAAAATTACTGTTATGGTTGCCAACATACCACCAATGAGAATTGCAGATCCACGTAAAAGCGCTTCTTCTGGGGCTATCGGTAAGTTTATAGATAAGCAAAACGTTACTAAAAAGAATGTCGATGATGGACCAGCGATTTTTAGCGCATTAAACGTATAATATGGGATTGTAACAACAATCAGTAATAGTAATCCAAATAAAATAGGCTGAGATACTGTTAAGGTGCCAAGAATCATGCAAATAGTAAATGATAGTGAACATGTGATGACTGTTTTTAACATAGATTGCGGTGATCCACTAAAAACGTAGACATGTGCTAGCGTACCTGTTGATATTAAAATACCAAACATAGGGAATCCTAATAAGTAACCTATCAATGCTGGTAGTATCATTAAAAATCCTTGTCGTATTCCTTTAGCTATATCAATCTTTGAACGGTCGAAGTGTATCAAAGAGTTAATGATTTGTTGCATCCCAATCTTCCTTTCTCTAACATCCCACAAATTCAATTAAAAAAGGACAGAACATATACTTCATACATTTATTGTTCTGCCCTTCATCAGCATTGTTGAGAATTATGATATTTAGTTATTATTTTATCACATTGTCACTTTAGAGTAAGTACAGATTGTGATTATAATTGAATAGGTTGACTTACATCAATTTGAGGTTCTTCAATTAAATATTGACTAATATTATCACTAAAAACTTTAAAGTGATCTGATTGATTGTGTGCTTGAACCGCTTGTTCGTCTTTATAGTTTTCAACTACGACAAAGACATTTTTCTCAGTTACATCTTCGTAATGATGATAGAATAAATTACCTTCTTCTTTTCTAGAATTTATGACTAATTCCTTCATAAGTTTTAGATAATCTTCTCGTTTATTACCATCAATTTTTAATTTTGCGTTAATAATAATCATTTTAGTCAACTCCTATACATATTAATTATAAGTTTAGCAGTTTATAACTGATTAAAAAAACAATTCGCTTATCGCTTCCATGTTCTATACCACATAATAAAAGAATAAACACACGCAATGATATGAATGTCATTGCATGTGTTTCAAAAAATATTATTTATTAACGTGTTCTTCACTAACAACAAGAGGTTTATCTGGTTTAACGAAGAACCATAAAATTGCTGCTATAATAGCCGGAACGATTAAGAGTTGTAATGTCATTGACCATCCTAAATGATCTACAACAATTCCTGCAAGTAAAGGACTAATAAGTGCGCCAACATTTCCCCATAAGTTCATCCAACCTGACACAGTTCCAGAGAAATTACGACCTAAGTCAGTGGCTGCAGCCCAACTCATTCCCATAGAAATACCTACGCCACCTAAACAAAGTGATAACCAGAAAATGGTTACATATAAGTTGTCTGTATGTACAGCTAAGAAAATTGAAATTGAGAATACCACAAATCCCGCAATGGCAATTACGCCACGTGCAACAAAACGTGATTGACCTGTATTCAAAATCTTGTCTGAAATAGCTCCAGCAAATAAAATTAAGAAGAACATAAATAACCAAGGTAATGCACTGATAGTCATTTCTTTGAAATTCACATGATATTGTTCAGTTAAATATGTTGGTAACCATATTAGGAACAACGCGATAACAAACTGAACTACAAAGTATTGTAATGCGATTGCGTAGAAGCTGAAATGACTTAAAAAACGTTTCCACGGTGGTAAAGATTTCTCAGTTGCGACAATATCACGATTTTGAGTAATAAATCTTTTCTCGGCATCGTTTACCATTTTATGTTGTTCTGGTAAGTCTTTAGCAATAATTGCCCAAAGAACTGCCATTAAAATTCCTACAACCCCGAAAATGTAGAAAACGGCTTGCCAGTTAAAAGCATTGACAATGGCTATTGTAATAATAGGTGCTAAAACTGGACCAAAATAAGAGCCTGCTAACAACGCACTAGATGCACGACCTTTTTCATTTTTAGCGAACCAAAAAGAGTTAAAAACCGCATTGGATGGATACATTGGCGCTTCACCAACACCAAATAAGAATCTAATAAAGTAAAGTAAACCATGATGTTTAATCATCCCTGTTAAGATGGTAAATGCACTCCACCAAACTAAAGCGACAGTAATCATTTTACGTGGTCCAAACTTCTCTGCTAACATTCCCGAAGGTACTTGCATTAATGCATATCCTAGAGAGAAAAATGATGCTAATAAACCAAATTGTGTCTTAGTTAACCCCAAATCTTTCATCATCGGTACTGCAATATAAGATATGTTAGATCGATCCATGTAAGCAATAACCCCAATTAAGAAGAACCCTATTGCAAAATACCAACGAACATTACTACGTTTTTCTTTCATATTTGTTTCCTACTTCCATTTGTATTCTGTTGTTTCTTATTATGATGTCGTTATGTTTCAGAAATCCCCTCTGGTGACTGTTTTAACTTCAATTTTTAAAACAACTATTAAGTTGTAGCGCTACAATTTTTTATTAATATAGCACGTAGTGTAAACGGTTACAATACTTTTTGTGAAATTTTTTTGAACTTTTTAATATTTTTTGTGTATTTTAAGTGCATCTTACACCTTTATATCTTTTACCGCGCCCCTTACACCCTATTCTCACAATATATTAGCAATCATTAGTTATTGATTTTTTAAAGATGGTTTCTAAATATGTACTTGGCCAATAACAGTTAAAAATGATTCGCAAATGATGATAATAACTTTTAAATGAATACGATATCTACAAATTACTTAATAGAAATTGTAAAGAAATTTGAAGTCTTTTATTAAAGGTAGTAAAATATTGTAAACGAAACATTTAATATCTTGTAAATTAATTTCATATTTAACCACTGGAAGTGCCTTTGTTTAAGGCTGAGAGTAAAGAACTGACTTTATAATTCCTGGAACCTGATCCAGTTCATACTGGCGTAGGGAAGTGGCGACGCTCAATTTTATGAAGTCATACTAAAGCTCAACGCTATTTCCCAATTTAAGGGAAATAGCGTTTTTTTATTGTAGAAATTGGAGGGATATTTATATTTATTGCGATTACACATCATAAACAACTGACTAGGGACGATTTACAGCATTTTAAACATATCGAAGAAGCTATTGATGGCTTGTTATTTCGCACTTCCATGAATAACGAAGAAAACAAGGACATGATTCAATCTTTACTTCAATTGGGTTTTAGTAAAGATAAAATAATTATTCACAGTGATACGACACTATTAGAGGAATTAAATCTTAAACGTATTCATTTTAAGAGTAATGATACAACTGCTTTCGCATATAAAGCAGCACATCCTGATATTTATGTAAGTATGTCTACACATGACGTTGAAACAGTAAAACGATGTTATGAAAATAATTTAGATTATGTCTTTTTGGGGCACATTTTTCCAACCGCTTCACATCCAGATACGCCACCACGTTCTAAAAAGACCATTCAACAAGCATTAGATGTTCCTATCCCTATTTATGCTATTGGCGGTATCAATGAACATTCAATTTACAAGATGCCACCTGGATTTAAAGGTATATGTGCCATATCATATTTTAACAATGCTTCACTAGAAGAAATTAAACAATTAAGAAAGGAGTGGTCTACTCATGCATGATGTACTAATCATTGGTTCAGGAGTTATTGGTATGTCAATTGCAAGACACTTCAGTGCAACACACTTAGATGTTGCAGTCATAGATAGAGATGTACCTGGAAAGCATGCGTCATATAAAGCTGGAGGTATGCTTGGCGCACAAAATGAATTTACAAAGGATAGTGACTTGTTTCAATTAGCCATCGAATCTCGTGCTATGTTTCCACAATTAAGTAAATCATTATTAGATGAAACAGGCATAGACATTCAATTTAAAAATTCAGGACTTATCAAAATTGCTAATGAACACGATGATATCTCATCTATAAGACGACAATATCAATTTCTGAATAGTCAAGACCGTAGTGTCAAACAATTATCAGATGATGACTTGCTACAACTTACACATGGTGAAGTTAAACCTTCATACGCGGCCATTCATATACCGCATGATGGTCAAATTAATGCACATCATTACACACTGGCATTATTAGAATCATTGAAGTTAAGAGAGATTAAGCGTTATGCGTCTACAGAGGTCACTTCAATAGAACGGCATAATGGCTATTATTCAGTGAAAACCAATCAATCTTCAACAATTGAAGCGCACAAAGTTATCGTTGCAGGTGGCGCATGGTCTTCACAATTATTAACACAATATCATTTACAACGACAAGTGATTGGCGTTAAAGGAGAAGTCATCTTATTAGAAAATAACGATCTTGCACTTACTGAAACATTATTTATGACTAATGGTTGTTACATCGTTCCAAAACAACCCAATCGTTTTTTAATTGGTGCGACGAGTGAATTTAATAATTATTCTGTCGGTACTACAGATGAAGGTATGGATTGGCTTCTTCACCATGCATATCATCGTGTACCTCAACTAAAAGACAGTCATATACTGAAGAAATGGTCAGGAGTAAGACCATACACTGAAAAAGAAATGCCAGTCATGGATCAAATTGATGATGGCTTATACGTGATAAGTGGTCATTATCGAAACGGAATATTATTGTCACCTATTATCGGTCGTGACATTGCCAATTGGCTACTTTCTGGTATTAAACCATCACGTTATTCAAGTTTTACAGTTACAAGGAGGAATAATCATGAAGTGTATCATTAATGGCGACCTCTTCACTTTCGATCAGGATCAATCGATACAAGAGGTTTTACATTCACTTGAGTTAGACCCAAAACGAGTGATTGTTGAACTAAACAAAGAACTTATCAAGCAAGACAAATATGAAGAATATACTGTAAGAGAAGACGACAGATTAGAATTACTAGAAATTGTTGGAGGCGGTTAATATGTTTAAAATAGGAAATTTAGAATTACAATCTCGTTTACTTTTAGGTACTGGAAAATTTGAAAATGAAGAAGTTCAATCAAAAGCAATTGAGGCATCTGAAACAAATGTACTTACATTTGCAGTAAGACGGATGAATTTATATGATCGTAACCTACCTAACCCACTTGCAAACGTTAATTTAAAAGATTTTATCACTTTTCCAAATACTGCAGGTGCCAAAACAGCTCAAGAAGCTATCAGAATTGCTGAAATTGCTAGTCACGCAGGTGTATGTGACATGATTAAAGTCGAAGTCATTGGCGATGACGAAACATTATTACCTGACCCATTCGAAACATACGAGGCATGCAAAGTATTGTTAGAAAAGGGCTACATTGTTTGTCCTTACATCTCTAATGATTTAGTTTTAGCTCAACGTTTGGAAAAATTGGGTGTACACGCAGTCATGCCACTTGCATCTCCTATTGGCACAGGTAGAGGTATTAATAACCCATTAAATTTAAGTTATATTATCGAAAATGCTAGTGTCCCTGTCATCGTAGATGCTGGTATTGGTTCCCCTAAAGATGCGTGTCATGCCATGGAGCTTGGCGCAGATGGTATTTTACTCAACACAGCCATTTCAGCAGCAAAAGATCCTGTGAAAATGGCTGAAGCAATGAAATTAGGTATAAATGCCGGCAGACTTTCATATGAAGCTGGACGCATTCCTGTTAAGTATACTGCACAAGCATCTAGTCCATCAGAAGGTTTAGGGTTCTTGTAAAATGTCGCGTTATGAACGTCAAACACGCTTTGCACCATTTGGAGAAGAGGGACAGCAAAAGCTATCTACCTCTCAAATACTTATTTTTGGTGCTGGTGCTTTAGGAAGCCATATTGTAGATCAACTCGCACGCATGGGGGCTCATCATATTGCAATCGTCGATATGGATATTGTTGAAATTTCAAATTTACATCGACAAACACTCTTCGATGAAGAAGACGCACATACTTTAATATCCAAAGTAGAAGCAATCAAGCATAAGGTTAATCAAATTAATACAAATGTCAATCTAACAACTTATGATTTAGAAGTTACTTCATCAAATATCGAAAATTTAATAAAAAATGTCGAACCAGACATCATCATTGATGGCATGGATAACTTCAAAATACGATACCTGATTAATGAGGTTTGTCACAAGCATCAAATCCCATGGGTTTATGGTGCAGCTGTTGGTAGTAAAGGATCAGTATATGGAATAGATCACCAAGGACCATGTCTAAAATGTTTATTGCAAACAATTCCTGACACAGGGGAAAGTTGCGCTATTAATGGCGTACTTCCCCCTGTTATATCAATGATTGCAAGCTATGAAGTAGCAGAGTCCGTACGTTATCTTTCAGGAAAAGGATTTTCTAAGCAATTAATCACTATCGATGCATTTAATATTAATTATAAGTCAATGAATGTAGATGCACTCAAAAATAAAGATTGCCCAGTGTGTGAAAAACATGAATATACGTTACTAGAAAGCCAACAAGAACGTACCATTGAGGACTTGTGTGGGAATGCTTATTTATTTAGATTCCCACCTAAAGCTTTTAAACACGCTGCCCATTTCCCTGGAAATATGGTGAAATCTACTTCCTTTGCCAAATTAATTCAATATCAAACTTATGAATTCACCTTGTTTAAAGATGGTCGTATGAATGCATATGGTATACACAATGATGAAGAAGCACATCATCTATACAATACGTTGTTAAAATCCATACGCTAATTAAAGTAAGATTGTTACCCTTTCAACCTGTTTCTTGTTAAAATAACTTATACTTAACATCAAGTTTACGACAACTCGATTAATTTAAAAGGAGAAACTAACGTTGTATGGAACAAATTATCACTGATTTTATTAGTAAGTGGGGTTATACAGCGATATTCATTTTAATCTTATTAGAGAACGTATTACCTGTCGTTCCATCTGAGATTATTTTAACTTTTGCAGGGTTATTATCTGTGAAATCACACTTATCTATTTGGACATTATTAATCATAGCAACAATTGCTTCATTCATTGGTTTACTCATTTTGTATTATATTTGTAGACTTATCTCAGAAGAGAAATTATATCGTTTCGTTGATCGACATGGTAAGTGGATGAAGTTAAAAAGTAAAGATTTGAAACGGGCAAATGATTGGTTTAAAAAGTATGGTGCATGGGCTGTATTTTTATGTCGTTTTGTCCCGGTACTTCGAGTATTAATTACAATACCTGCTGGCATTAATCGAATGAACGTTATACAATTTACAACTTTATCTTTAATAGGTACTACAATTTGGAATTTTGCTTTAATACTGCTCGGTCGTTTGCTCAGTGACAGTTTTGACGCTTTGATGAATGGTATTCATACATATTCACGTATTATGTATATCATTATTATTATTGCAGTCATATATTTTGTCATACGTTATTTAATGAAACGTCGTCGCAGTGTTAAATAAATGTTGTGCTAAGTTTTCCGTTTCTTAACGGTTAACTTAGCTTTTTTATTAATTTTAATTTTATGATACGCAATTATTGAAAATTAATTGGTTTTTCAAGATAATCTATGTAAGCGCATTATTATAAATAATCGTATCGTTAGGTCGGAAAATATAATTAGAGGTGACTATGCATGACCCATATTACAGAAAGTGAAATGAAAGAAAAATATCTAGATTTACTCTCACAAAAATTTGACAGTGCAGAAAAACTTGCTACTGAAATTATTAACTTAGAGTCAATCTTAGAATTACCTAAAGGGACTGAACATTTTGTCAGTGACCTTCATGGTGAATACGAATCTTTCCAACATGTTTTAAGAAACGGATCTGGAAATGTGCGTGCTAAAATTAATGATATCTTCAAAGATAAATTATCCCAGCAAGAAATCAATGACTTAGCAGCATTAGTATACTATCCGGAAGAAAAACTAAAATTAGTTAAAAATAATTTCGATTCTATCGGAACATTAAATATTTGGTATATTACAACCATTGAACAATTAATTGATTTAATTACATATTGCTCATCAAAATATACTCGTTCAAAATTGCGCAAAGCATTACCTGAACAATACGTTTATATTATTGAAGAGTTACTTTATAAGAGCAATGAATTTCATAATAAAAAGCCTTATTATGAAACACTAGTCAACCAAATTATTGAATTAGAGCAATCAGATGATTTAATCATTGGCCTTTCCTATACTGTACAACGTCTTGTCGTAGACCATCTTCATGTCGTGGGTGATATCTATGACCGTGGTCCCAAACCTGATAAAATTATGGATACATTAATAAATTATCATTCTGTAGATATCCAATGGGGAAATCATGATGTATTATGGATTGGCGCCTATGCTGGTTCAAAAGTATGTCTTGCGAACCTACTACGAATCTGTGCACGTTATGATAATTTAGATATTATCGAAGATGCATATGGCATCAATCTACGTCCTTTACTTACGCTTGCTGAAAAGTATTACGATGCTGAAAACCCAGCGTTTAAACCTAAGAAACGACCAGATAAAGACGTCAGTCTTACAAAGCGCGAAGAAAGTCAAATCACAAAAATTCATCAAGCAATTGCGATGATTCAATTTAAACTTGAAATGCCTATTATTAAGCGTCGTCCTTCTTTTGAGATGGAAGAACGTTTAGTTTTAGAAAAAATAGATTATGATAACAATGAAATCACTATATATGGTAAAACATATCCGCTTAAAGATACTTGTTTCCAAACTGTAGACCCTAATAATCCCGCTGAATTACTAGCAGAGGAAAAAGAAGTCATGGATAAGCTATTACTTTCATTCCAACAATCTGAAAAATTAAGACGTCATATGTCTTTCCTTATGCGAAAAGGAAAATTATATCTACCATATAATGGCAACCTTTTAATTCACGGTTGTATTCCCGTCAATGAAAATGGAGAAATGGAATCATTTGAAATTGAAGGTGAACGTTTAAGTGGTCGTGATCTACTCGATGTTTTTGAATACCATGTAAGAAGAGCTTTCGACCATAAAGAATCTACCGAAGACATATCTACAGATTTAGTATGGTATCTTTGGACAGGTAAATATTCATCTTTATTTGGTAAACGTGCCATGACAACGTTTGAACGTTATTTTATAGAAGATAAAGCATCTCATAAAGAGGAGAAAAATCCTTATTATTACTTACGTGAAGATGTTGATATGATACGTAAAATGTTAAAGGATTTTGGTCTTAATCCAGATGAAGGACGTATCATAAATGGTCATACGCCTGTTAAAGAAATTGATGGTGAAGATCCAATTAAAGCTGATGGTAAAATGTTAGTCATAGATGGAGGATTTTCAAAAGCTTATCAATCAACAACTGGTATTGCCGGATACACACTTTTATATAATTCATTTGGTATGCAATTGGTCGCACATAAAGAGTTTAATAGAAAAGAAAAAGTGTTATCAATGGGGGCAGATGAATTGTCAGTAAAACGCGTTGTAGATGAAGAATTGCAACGTAAAAAAATTAGAGATACCAATATCGGTAAACAACTGCAAGATCAAATTGATATCCTCAAAATTTTAATGCACGACCGATATTTAAAATAATATCTTTAAACATATTTAGTAAGTTGATGTGTAATAACATATCTTATCTCCTAATAACTTAAATTAAAAGCGCCCGTACATACACTCATGTACAGGCGCTTAATTCATGTGCTAAAGTATACTATGTTTTATTTTAAATTAATTAATGGTCACGTCATTGATTATCTTTTCATAAAACAAATTAATTTTTGAAGTATGGCTTTTTATAACTTACGCAACACATTAAGTTAAATAAGCATTTTTTAAAATACCATAAACACCTGTTTCATGTTCAGGTATATCTCTATTACTTCGTTTAAACGTCACTTCTTTATCCTCATTGATATGATAGATTAACATATCATTTTCCGTAATTTTTTCATAATCTTCTGCCGGTACTTCAACAATATTATGTTGTGTAATAAATTGATTAAACCAACGTGGGGTATGATTTTCATCAAATAATATATGATTTCTAATTGGACCATTTAAATTGTTTCGTGCTTGCTCATCATTAAAAGATACTGGCATCATATCTACATTATTCAAGCCAAATTCAGGTACCAATTCATTAAATGCTAAACTGTTAAAGATAAACGATTGTGTCATCAAAATACATTTATTATAGCGTAATAAATCAGAATAAATTCTATCATTACTAGATAAAAGATTACCTTTAAATACTTCGAACCCCGCTTCGTGGGCTTTTTCTGATG
Source organism: Staphylococcus sp. HMSC34G04 (assembly GCF_001838765.1). Taxonomy (NCBI): domain Bacteria; kingdom Bacillati; phylum Bacillota; class Bacilli; order Caryophanales; family Staphylococcaceae; genus Staphylococcus; species Staphylococcus sp. HMSC34G04. The sequence goes on along the minus strand of NZ_KV838705.1, from coordinate 56,867 downwards.
TGTTTTCAAATAAGTTGAACATCATGACGGGTATACCATGATCCCTTAGATTAATGCCGAGATGGAATGAAAATTCACTTTCTCCGACGATGATTACGCCAGGTGGCTCTGTACTTGCTACACCGAACAGTTTACTTAAAGGTGTAAAACCAAATCCATAAATGACTACAGTGATAAATACAAGACCAAAGGTTACTGGTGTAATATATTGAGCCATAGGAATTTTATCGTCCATAAATAAACTTGAGAAGAATTGTGCCACTGTTAAAACCACAATACCTCTAGGCGCCATTAGTGCTACTACTGCACGTTCCTTTTTAGTTATTTCAGTACCTAATGTTGAAAGAAGCACTGAAATTGGTCTTACTAATACAATCATAACCAAACTAAAGAGTATGAGCTGCCAAGATAACACATTGAGCAACACATCTTTAGTTAAAGAGGACGTAATTAAAATAAATACAGTACTCACAAGTATAGAAGATGCATTATCTATAAAGTGGTCTGATTCTTTAAAGATGAGATCATGACGTTTTTTACGCGCCATCATTAAGCCGAAAATTGTTACAGCTAGTAAGCCTGATTCTGATAATATCTCATCGCAGATACTAAATGTTAAAAGAATAAATACAAACTGAATGGGTGGCATTAAACTTTGAGGAATTTTATCTTGACCTATAAGCCAATTAAATAGAAAGGCTGCACCAAAACCTATTAAAATTGCAGCTAAGAGTTTCAAGATAAAGAGAATAATAACAACAAAGCCTATCCCTTCCTCAAAAATCTGGAATACATAAAATGCTGTGAGTGCAATAATAGGTCCAATAGGATCCAATATAATACTTTCCCATCTTAATACTGAATCGACATTTCTTTTTACTTTCGCTTGCTTTAATAAAGGTTGAATCACAGTTGGACCAGTGATTAAAAATAGACCCCCAATCACAAACGAAATGGATAAAGGGAAACTCATTGTTATATGTAAAGCAATCGCTCCTAAAATCCACGCAATCCCTGCACCTATAGTTATAATTCTTATAACAGCTTTAGAAATGCCTTTTAATTCTCTAAAATCTAGATTACTACTACCTTCAAATAAAATAATTGCTACAGCAAGAGATACAATTGAACTAAATGCCTCAGGTCCAAGTGCCTCTTTTGGATTTGCTAATCCAAAAATAGGTCCTACGAGTAAACCTACGATGGCCATGACAACAATCGACGGCCATTTTATTCTACTCGCTAACCATTGACTAAAAATGCCTAGTGCTAAGAACAATACAATCGTTAGCATCACGGGCAATTCCAATGACATATTAAACACCTTCTTTATTTCCAATTCGATTTATATACTTAATATTGACCTATACTACCAAAAATGATTTGCAATTGCATTATGATTTGCTTAAAGATAATGTAAACATTTAAATGAAATATATGGATTTAGGTTAGATGGTACTTGACTATACGCACTTATCTGCCATCTTATTTAATCATACCACACTTAAACGTACACCCTATTTATACAATAGTACATATGTGGCGAACTTTACTGTTTATTTTTTCGGTAAAATCATCTAAAATAGATTAATGTAATTTTTAAAATTTTTGTAAGAAAAATTAATCTAACTTGGATAGCACCTGAAGGGATTTGTTTATTAAATGAGCAATGTTAAAGAATCCATCATTGTTGCCTTCGCCTTTGTAGGCGTTGTAGTTGGAGCGGGATTTGCGACAGGTCAGGAAATTTTTCAATTCTTCACTAGTCATGGTATTTACAGTATTAGCGGTATTTTTATTACTGGACTTATCATAACTCTTGGAGGAATATTCGTATTAAATACTGGCTTTCGTCTTAGATCTCAAAACCACTCCGAATCTATTCGCTATTATCTACATCCAACAATAGCTAAATTATTTGATATTATACTTACAATATTTTTATTTTCTCTAGCAATTATTATGACAGCCGGCGGAGCATCAACTATAAATGAAAGTTTTGGTTTGCCTTTTTGGTTAAGTTCTCTCATTTTAGTAATACTTATTTTGTTAACATTATTTCTAAAGTTCGATCGTCTCATCGCTGTTTTAGGAGGAGTAACACCATTTCTTGTGGCAGTCGTAGTAATGATTGCAGTGTATTACTTTATTACTGGTGATTTAAACTTTAGTGACGCCAGTCAATATTCAAATCAAAATAAGTCGATTTCTCCTGGTTGGTGGTTTGACGCAATTAATTATGCTAGCTTACAAATTGCTGCTGCATTTAGCTTTTTAACTGTAATGGGCGGTAAGCTACGATATCAATCGTCCACAATTTTTGGTGGACTTATCGGTGGTATTATTGTGACTTTACTATTACTTTTGATTAATTTTGGTCTTGTTACAGAATTTAATCAAATTAAAGAGGTAGCATTACCATCATTGCTACTTGCTAAGCATATTTCTCCATCCATTGGTATTATCATGTCTGTCATTATGGTTTTAGTCATATACAATACAGTAGTAGGTTTAATGTACGCCTTTGCATCGCGCTTTAGTCGACCGTTTACGAAACGCTATTATATTCTTATAGTTATGATGGCGATAATAACATTTGCTTGTACTTTTGTGGGATTCATTTCTCTCATTGGTAAAGTATTCCCTATCATGGGACTTTTTGGTTTTATCTTATTAATTCCTGTGATATACAAAGGAATTTTACGAAAATAATAATCTTAGCCTAGGACAAATTGTCTTAGGCTTTTATATTGTCAATAAGGTAAAGAGTTAAACACATACTAAACAAATTTTAATTCTATTAGCACTTCCTGTGTAAGTTAACCAATCTATTTAAACACTATTCACCTTCTTAATAGTTGCTCATTTTCTTGAAGTTCAGGAGAATTTTAATATAAATAACGCAATTTAAATTTAAAACTGATTTTTCAGGGAATACTTCTAATGGAGGTGTTTAACATGACAAACCAATTATTTATTAACAATGAATTTATAGAAAGTCAGTCTAAAGAAACAATGGATGTCATTAATCCAGCTACTGGAGAGGCATTTGATACTATCACTCTTGCAACTGAAGAGGAAGTAAACGACGCAATTGAAAAATCTCAACAAGCACAACTTGAATGGGAGCGCGTGCCTCAACCTACACGTGCAGAACATGTTAAATTACTTATACCTTTATTAGAAAAAAATCGCGATGAAATAGCTCAATTATACGTAAAAGAACAAGGTAAAACTTTAGCGGAAGCGTATGGAGAAATTGACAAATCAATCTCATTTATCGATTATATGACAAGTCTGAGTATGTCAGATAAAGGACGTGTTCTACAAAATAGTATTGCAAATGAAACGATTCAAATTATCAACAAACCTATCGGAGTTACTGCTGGTATTGTGCCATGGAACGCACCGATACTTGTCCTTATGCGAAAAGTCATTCCAGCTATAGTAACTGGTTGTTCAGTAGTGATTAAACCTAGTGAAGAGACAACGTTACTCACTCTTCGATTAGCTGAATTATTCAGAGCATCAACTATACCAGCAGGGTTGATTCAAATTGTTCCTGGCACTGGAGAAACAGTAGGTACACAATTAGCTTCGCATAAAGACATTCAACTTATTTCTTTAACTGGAAGTATGAGAGCTGGTAAGTCTGTTTACGAAAATGCTGCTCAAACTGTAAAGAAAGTAAATTTAGAATTAGGTGGAAACGCACCAGTCATTGTCACATCAAATGCCGATTTAGATAAAGCAGTTGACTATATTGTGACAGCCCGTATAAATAATGCAGGTCAAGTTTGTACGTGCCCTGAACGTATCTTTGTACATGAAGATGTCCACGATGACTTTTTAAATAAAGTAACTTCCAAAATGAAAAGCTTAACTGTTGGAGATCCATTTGAAGAAAACACCGATTACGGCGCAATTATTAACCAAAAACAACTTGATAGTATTCATGACAAGGTCCAAGATGCTATTAAAAATGGTGCAACATTGATGACTGGTGGACATCAATTAAAACGCCATGGTTTCTTCTACGCACCAACGGTATTAGATAACGTTAGAAAAGACGATAGTGTCTTTAAAGATGAAATTTTTGGTCCTGTTCTTGCGATAACAACATACCGTAATTTTGAACAAGTGATTGAAGACGCTAATGATACAAACGCCGGCTTATCTTCTTATATCTTCTCTGAAAATTTAACAGAAGTAATGACAGCAACCGAACGTCTAAAATTTGGTGAAGTATATGCAAATTGTGAGGCTGAAGAAGTCGTTAATGGCTATCACGCAGGTTGGCGTGAATCAGGCTTAGGTGGCGCTGACGGTATTCACGGTTTTGAAGAATACTACAATACCACTGTAAGTTATATCAGATACTAATGTAATCATTATCATATAACTAACGGGATGGGTTTAACGTTTTATTTAGAACGTTAGACCCACCCCGTTTTTAATTATTGAGTGCGCGATTTAATACGTGAATGTTCTTTTTCATTAATGATTGGTATGAAATTGAATCATCATTTTGCTCCTCTTTAGTCAATACAGCTAAATTATGAAAACTTAATGGTTTCGTATCTGTTTCTTTCTTAATAACATCTGTAATTTTGGAGGTAATATTTTGTTCATATAAAACATAAGGCGCGTGTGAATGCTGTATATCTTTAACGATATTCAAAATCTCTTTTTGACTAGGTTCTTCATCATTCATACCTTTAACACCTTGTTGTTTAAAACCATAACGATGCGCTAAATATCCTAGCGAATCGTGTGATATCACAACTTGATCTCTTTTAGAATGCTTCGTTATTGATTGTAGCTGTTGATCAATATGCACAATATCTTTATTTACTATTTTATAATTTTTATTGTAATAAGCTTGATGTTTAGGGTCTTTCTCTATTAATTTCTCTTTAATCATGAAAGCGAATTTTTGATTTAGAACAGGATCTAACCAAACATGAGGATCTTGATTCGATTCTTCATGATGTGAATGATGCTCATGATCTTCATCATGGTCTTTAGAGTGAATAAAATCACTTTGTTTGAGTCCTTCGGCAAGCGCTAATTTCATGCTATTATTGGTCATCGAATTCGTAATCTTTGCAGCGACAGGATCTAATTGATGACTTGAATAGACAAACAGGTCACTTTTGGCAATATCAATCATATCTTTTTGTGTTGGTTCATATGAGTGTAAATCAGCACCAGCAGGATAGATTGATTGCGCGTCAACATATTTTCCACCAATCTGTTGTGTCAAACTTTGAAATGCGTATACAGTCGTGTATACTTTCATTTTATTCTTGTCATTAATACTTTCGCGTTTACGATGATCAAAGCTACTGCATCCGCTTAACATTAAAATGATGATTGACACTATAATTAATTTCTTCAATATAAGTGCTCCCTACTATGACCAATTTATACGCTTATCACTATATCCGTTACATTATAAAAAAGCAATAGTTATCAATATAAATGTAAACTGTAAACCAATTATGTTTGAAAACGTCAAAGCGTGATAAATATAACTATATACTATTTTAAAGGAGTGAACGTCGATGGCTGCAGAAATTAAACAAGGCGATCATAAATTCTATGTAGGTGATGACGAAAATAACCCAAAAGCTGTTATTACATTTAAAGAGGTTGATAACAATGAGATAGACATAGATCATACTGGAGTTTCTGATGAACTCGGTGGACAAGGTCTAGGTAAAAAATTAGTTAATCGTGTTGTTGAACATGCACGAGAAAACAATCTAAAAATTATCGCTTCTTGTCCATTCGCAAAAAACGTATTAGAAAAAGATGATCATGCACAAGATGTTTATTTAGGATAGTTTATGTGAATGTACTCATATCAATTTGAGATATACGTCGTTCGCTTATTTCACCGAAAATTTATAGCAGTTGACTAAATATGCAATACGTTTATCAAATGGGCACACATATAGTTAACTATGTAAGGGTAGGACTAATTTCAAAATAATTTAGTTCTACTCTTTTATTTAGATTTTATATTAGTTCAATATATTAGCTATTTTAGTATCTTTTAAGTATATTAATTATACTTATTTTAAAATTGAAAGGAACACGAAACGATGACAAATTTTCATTCTATAGATGCTACACAAGTAACAAACGTCACTTTAAATGTTAAAGATTTAAATAAATTAACTGATTTCTATTCTAATGTATTAGGTTTTTCTATTGAAAAACAAACGAATCAACAGACCGTATTCAACATCGGAAATCTTGGTTATACTTTAACTTTAAACGAACTCAACAACGGTCGACAACCCGAATTTAGAGAAGCAGGTTTATTCCATGTTGCTTATCTTTTACCGACTCGTAGCGATTTAGCAGACTTCCTTTATCATGCTAACAATCACAACATCGCAATGGGTGGCGGAGATCACCTTGTCAGTGAAGCGCTATATTTCGCTGATCCTGAAGGTAATGGTATTGAAGTCTATCATGATCGTCCTTCAGAAGACTGGGTATGGCGAGACGGTTTTGTCAAAATGGATACATTGAAAGTTGATGTCAATGATTTAATGGCTCAACGCTCAAACGAAGGTTGGCAAGGTTGGCCGGAAGAAGGAAAAATCGGCCATTTACATCTCAAAACCCACAATTTAGAATCAGCTTATGAATTTTATGTTGAAAAGCTAGGGTTCGAACATATATCTAATTTCCCACAAGCACTATTTATGTCTACTCAAAAGTATCATCATCATATAGCTACAAATACTTGGCAGTCAAATAAGATTAGAACTCAAAATGAACAAACTTATGGTTTATGTCACTTTGACATATATCAACCTAATGCAAATAGTAGTCATGTTACTTCACCTGAAGGCTTTGACATTACAATTCATGGTAACAAAACAAAATAACGATGATAACTTACCGTAGTTGATACACACCTTATTTTGAATAAGTTATCCAAGTTACCGACAACTTGCTTTGCCCTGGGAATTTTTCGGTGAAATTCTCTTTGTTGGAGCCTCGAACCTCAACTTTTCTAATCCATTGAATTCCAACATATACTTCGTCTTTATGGGGTTTGTTGAAAGTGTTTGATATAAGGTAGATGTAATTTCTAGTGTTTTGTCTATATATTAAGAAAACCTGAGACAAGATTGATGTGTACTATACCTCACAATGTTAGAATTTAGTCTAACTTTACGTTGCACTCAATGTCTCAGGTTTTTATAATTTTATTTATTTTTCATTAATTTTACTTCGCTTAATGCTTGCTGACGTATTCTTTCTTCATCTTCTCTAACCCAGTTTGGAATTAAAAAAGCATCAATAATAGCCCAAATTAATGTAGGAATTCCAAAAGTAAACCAAACAGTTAATAATGTTAAGACTAATAATCCAACTCCACTTCCTACTTTACCATGATAAAATCTATGTGCTCCAAATCCTCCTAAAAAGAACCAAAGTACATAAGATACAGCAGTAGATTTTCCACGATTCGTTACTTGTTGTTCAATATAACTCTTTTCTTCTAAATTCATAAAATCCCTCACAACATTTTCATATTTAAAATTATTGTACCATACAAAATATAAAAACAAATATTAATTTATTATTTTTCACCAGATAAATAAATTTTTGTGTAATACTCAAAAATATTTTCTGCTTTTAATTGAAGTAAAATTTCAACAAAAAACAGGATGCACGCATACGCATGCATCCTGTAAAGTGCCTCTTTTTATTAATATAAACCTTTAGTTTGGTTGCTTGTATCAATAAAGATATTTTTAACTTGTTGATAGTTTTTGATAGCATCTTTATATACTTCGCGCCCAATACCTGATTTTTTATATCCTCCGAATGGCGCACCTGCAGGAATTTGATTATAAGTGTTAATCCAAATACGACCTGTTCTCATAGCTTTAGCTACATTTAATGCACGATTTAAATTTGTAGTAAAGATACCTCCAGCTAAACCATACTCAGAATCATTTGCAATTTCGATAGCTTCTTGCTCATCATCGAATTTTTCAACTACTACAACTGGACCAAAGATTTCTTCTTGAGCAAGTTGATGTTTATTATCGTTAATCTCAATAATTGTAGGCTCAAAGAAGTAACCTTTGTCTAAGCCGTTGTCTGTGATTCGATGACCACCAGTTAAGATGTTAGCTTTGTCATCTTCTTCAGCAATTTTTATATAACTTTCAATTTTATCTAATTGTTCTGGTCCAGTTTGCGCACTCATTTTAGTATCTTCATCAAATGGATCGCCAACTTTAATATTTTCAAATGCTTCTTTCAATTTTGGCAATAATTCATCGTAAATAGATGATTGTACTAATAATCTTGAACCTGCACTACATACTTCACCTTGGTTAAATAATATACCAAGTTGAACACCTTCAATCACTTGCTCTAAATTAGCGTCATCAAAGATAATATTAGCACTTTTACCACCTAATTCTAATGTTGTAGGAACGATACGTTCAGCACCTGCTTGTGCTACACCGTAACCCACGTCAGTAGAACCTGTAAATGATAATTTGTCTACACCTTCATGATGGAAAATAGCGTCTCCTGATTCAGACCCTTTACCAGTTAAGACATTAACTACTCCTTTAGGAAGAACTTCTTGGAAAATTTTAGCAAGTTCAATTAATGATAAAGGCGTAGATGATGATGGTTGAATTACTACTGTATTACCTGCTGCTAAAGCTGGTCCTAATTTCCATGATGCTAATAAAATTGGGAAGTTCCATGCTACTACTGCACCAACAACTCCAACAGGTTCATTAACAACTAAACTCATTGTATTTTGATCAATTTCATTAACTGAACCTTCGTCAGTTGTTAAAACGCTAGCAAAATACTTAAATTGATTGGCTGCTTGTGGTACATCAATTGTTGATGTTTCACGATAGGGTTTACCATTTTGCAGTGATTCAACTGTCGCTAAATGTTCAGTTTTCTCATGAATACGTCGACTAATTTCTAATAGATAATCTGCACGTTCTTCTTTAGAAATCTTACTCCAACTATCAAATGCATCATGAGCTGCCTGAACAGCTTTATCCACATCTTTTTTACCAGCGCGTGCAACTTTAGCTAAATCTTCACCATTAGCTGGATTAGAAACAGTTAATGTTTCCCCACTATCACTAGCTTGGAATTCATTGTTAATAAACAAGCCGTAACTTTCATCTATATAATTTCTTACATTAATATTTGTCATTAAAACCCATCCTTTTTTAGTGATATTTGAAGTAATCGCTTATCCCTAATAAAATGTAAGCGTTTACTCAATGTAACACTTATTTTAACCTCTTTTGTAAATAATGCAAAATTATCTGTTTGCATCATCAATAAAAGTGACTATGTTTGTGTTGTACCCGCTTCGAGTTTTATTATTCAACGTATAAAAATTTTATTATATTCAACAAAACAATCTGAGGCTTCAAGTAGAAGTCTCAGGTTGTTTATATATTAATTATTGATAACTCACTCAATTTTAAATTCATATAATCGTACTTGATTAAAGTTCTCACTATCAGGAGTAAACTATAGTATTTAACATAAACCTATGCTATACCTTGTGGTTTCATAAAATTTCTTTATTCAATCCAACTAATGATGTCGTCTTCATTTTGTCTAACTTTGCCATGTTTAGGCTCTTGTGCTCTGTAACCAAAGCCTACCATAACTGAAATACCAAATTGTTCTGTATCTAAAACACCCTCATCAGAAAGAATTTCAGTCACTTTGTCTAAATCAAATCCTTCAATTGGACATGAGTCGATACCTAGTAATGCAGCACTTGTCATCATGTTTGCTAACGCAATATATGTTTGTTTACTCGCCCAATCATACAATGTTCGTTCATTATCGGCGATATGGAAACTTTCTTGGAAATCATCAAATTTATTTTCAACAGCTGGAATTGTACTTTCTTCATATTTTTTAACACCACGAAGTAAATGTTGCACGTATTCTGTATGAGCCGTCACATTCTTACGGGCAAAAATTAATACAAAGTGACTTGCTGTATCAAGTTGCTTTTGTGCTCCCCAACTATAGGCTTTCAATTTTTCTCTCAATTCTTTATTTTGAACCACTACAAAGTGCCAAGGTTCTAAACCTAGTGAACTTGGAGATAATCTACCTGTTTCTAAAATCGTATTAAAATCTTCATCACTAATTTTTTTCGCAGGGTCAAATTCTTTTGTCGCATGTCTAAAATGGAATGCATCAACAATCGTTTGATTCATTTGATTCATCATCATACCTTCCTCTCTTTACTTCTGTTGATACAAATTATATACGACCTCAAAGTGTAACTAAAGTAATTGATTTCTAATCTCTTCAGCTCACTTATATAGTTAGTATAATTTAGAAATTTAAAAGACCTATGAAATAACTTGTTTAGTGAATTAAATCACATATAATAAAAAAATCATAAGTACTGACTTGTGAATGTTTTTACTATTCATTAATTCTAAATTTTAGAAATGAGGTAATTTTAATGACAAAAATTATGTTTTTCGGTACAAGAGCATATGAAAAGGACATGGCATTACGTTGGGGAAAGGAAAATAATATCGATGTTACTACATCAACAGAACTTTTAAGTGTAGATACAGTCGATCAATTAAAAGATTATGACGGTGTGACAACAATGCAGTTCGGTAAATTAGAACCTGAAGTTTACCCTAAATTAGAGTCTTATGGTATTAAACAAATTGCACAACGTACGGCTGGATTTGATATGTATGACTTAGAACTTGCAAAAAAACATGGAATTATTATCTCGAATATACCTAGTTATTCACCTGAAACAATTGCTGAATATTCGGTATCTATCGCTCTGCAGCTCGTACGAAAATTCCCAACAATTGAAAAACGTGTGCAAGCACATAATTTCACGTGGGCGTCCCCTATTATGTCTCGTCCAGTAAAAAACATGACCGTAGCAATCATCGGTACAGGACGTATTGGTGCTGCAACAGGTAAAATCTATGCTGGTTTTGGTGCGAAAGTAGTTGGTTATGATGCATACCCTAATCATTCTTTATCTTTCTTAGAATATAAAGAAACAATAGAGGATGCAATTAAAGATGCTGATATTATCTCATTACATGTACCCGCTAATAAAGATAGTTTCCATTTATTTGATAACAATATGTTTAAAAAAGTTAAAAAAGGTGCCGTTTTAGTTAATGCTGCAAGAGGAGCTGTGATTAACACGCCTGATTTAATTGAAGCAGTAAATAATGGTACATTATCAGGTGCTGCCATTGACACATATGAAAATGAAGCTAATTATTTCACCTTTGATTGGTCAAATCAAACGATTGATGACCCAATATTATTAGACCTAATTAGAAATGAAAATATTTTAGTTACACCTCATATTGCCTTTTTCTCTGATGAAGCAGTACAAAATTTAGTCGAGGGTGGTTTGAATGCTGCATTATCAGTAATTAATACTGGCACATGTGATACACGATTAAACTAATACGAATAAAGTCAGTAATCACTGTAATCAAGATATTATTTATCATTATTTCGATTTACTTACCCTATATCATTACATTATCACTTGGTATTAATGTGAATAAAATAAAAAACATTTTACTTTTCTAATAAAAAAATGGTTAAGCGTCTGTACATGTTAATGTTTCAGACATTTAACCATTTTATTATTTATTAGAATAACCGAGAACAACATTTTCGATTGTTGATAGTACGCCTTGTTCATCATTGGAAGGTGCCACATGACTCGCTATATTAAATAATGATTGATCTTCACTATTAGCCATGACATAACTATGTTCGGCGAGTTCCAACATATCTTTATCGTTATTTGCATCTCCAAATGCCATTAAATGTGAAGCAGACATTTGCCATTCTTTTAATAATCTAGACAAAGCTTGACCCTTAGTCATATTTGGCATAATAACATCTATACTATCTCTTCCACTTGATACTAGTTTAATATCATCTTTAAACTTAAGAGCTAATTTCTCATCTAAGTCTGGATGAGTTTGACGATTAATATTGAAAGCAATTTTTACATAATCATCGTCAGGTAATGTTTGTAAGGAGTCAATCTCTATGAGTTGGTGATAATATGTACGTGCATCTTGCTTAAATGCTTCGCTTGTCTCTTTTAAAATATATGCACTTTTTACGCCACAAATAATCAAATTGTTTATCTTTTGATTCAAATTTAAATAATTTACAACTTTTTGAAAAATATACTGATCAAAACTTCGATAATTATAAAGTTGATTCCCTTTATAGATGACTGCTCCATTTTCAGATATAAAGAACATTTCCCTATCTCCAAAAATTGATTTTAGCTTTGCAAATTGATTCCCACTCGCAGCTATAAATTTGATATTTTTATCTATTAATTCTTTAAAAATAGTTTCAAAACGATTTCTATCAAACTGTTTATTTGAGTCAAGAAATGTTCCATCCATATCTACCGCAATGGCTTTAATCATCGTTAAGCCCCCTATCTATAGATTAAAATTCATAATCATTATATAGCTGTTGGATTTGGGATTGAAGCAATATCAAATATAGTGAAAACATATTCATATATTGAAATTGTTTTCAACATAAAAAATAATTACCTTTGTCATTCACACTATCGCTTAATATATAAGATAAATCTCTAATTTACATTTATATAACTTGAATCGACATATTAAAAAGAGCCAAGGACAATCACTTTGTCCTTAACTCTCTAATCAATAAGTTATTAAAATTCATTTTAACAAAGCTTCTTCTCGAAGCAGAACATAATTCATACAGTTTATTACGTATCTTTCACTTATAAGAATATTAGTTAATTTGTGTAGCTATGAATATTTTCCTTGTTTCCCAAACACCCGTTTCTTCATTATAGTCATCACAAGTAATTAATGTTAATTGATTTTTCTTATTAGGATGTTCGTCTAATACCTTAACCTCTGTAGGTTTAACATCACGTATTTTAGTTATTTTATACTTTCTAGTTTGATTTCCAGTTTTAAAATACACTTTACTACCGATTTTTGCTGATTTTAAATTTGTAAATTGATAGTGCGGACGATCAGTAAACGTATGACCAGCAATTGAAATGTTCTGTTGATTAAGAGATTCGTCACCTTCTGCAAAACTTACACCTCTATTGAGTTGTTCTGGCGTTGCTGGACCAGGGTATACAGGTTCTTTTATTTGCGCATCTGGAACTTCTATATAACCAGCCATTTTAGATTTATCGGAAGGTATCTTTGGCGTCGATTTAGATGTCTTTGTCTGTTCTTTTTCCTTTTTATCATAATTTTCAATTTTATGATCGTTATCTTTTTCATGAAGATAATTATCGATATATGGCTTTGAGAATAAATAAATAGCTAAAATGATTAACAATACGCCTATTAAGGTGATTAATCTATTCATCCACTGCTTCATTTATGTTACTCCTTTATATTTATTTCGCAAATTATATAATTTTAGTTTAGTATAGCATTAAATTAAAAATTCAACATTACATGATGTGATATCTGAACTAGATGAGAATGCCTGAAGATGATGCATTGTCTATTGAATAAAAATAATAATTTTAAAGATTTGAGGGATTGAGATGATTAGATTTGCACGACTAGAGGATCTTCAAGATATTTTGACAATTTATAATGATGCTATCCTTAATACAACAGCTGTTTATACGTATAAGCCACAACAATTAGATGAACGTCTTCAATGGTATCAATCTAAAGCAAAAATAAACGAACCTATATGGGTTTATGAAAAAAAAGGGAAAGTGGTTGGTTTTGCCACTTATGGTTCCTTTAGACAATGGCCGGCCTATTTATATACTATTGAACATTCAATATATGTTCATCAACAGTACAGAGGACTAGGTATCGCTTCTCAATTATTAGAGAATTTAATTCATTACGCTAAAGAACAAGGTTATCGCACCATTGTTGCCGGGATTGATGCATCGAACATGGACAGTATCGCATTACATAAGAAGTTTGACTTCTCACATGCAGGTACAATTAAAAATGTAGGTTATAAGTTTAATCGATGGCTCGATTTATCATTTTATCAATATGATTTATCCGATTCATAAGAAAGTGTGGAGTTATTATTAAATAAGTTAATCCAAAAAGATACTCTTTATTTTTTATTTCTTCAGTCTTCTTTTTTATCTTCAATAACAAAACGAATGTAATAGAATATAAAAACAATTATCATGCTCAATGATAATGATTTAAATAGCAAGTTGGGCCATGTTCCCTCGATGGTCCATAAATAAGTTATCGTCGTGTTAATGATGAATGCGATGAAGATCAAAAATAATCTCAGCATTTCATCAACCCCTTTTTAGCTATTTTATGTTGTTGTCAGAAAATTTGCAATATATAAAACGCCTATAATCATATGATTATAGGCGTTCTTAATATAAGAACTTTATCTTTTATAATTTTTTCTTTATTTTTAACATCTTTTACTACTAAAAATGCTCAAGCTTTATAATTTATAAAGCCTGAGCATTTAAATCTTAATTATTTATTTTTAACCATGTTGTCTGCTTCGCCGAATATTTTACGTTTGATTTCTTCGCCAGTAGGTGTACCTGCTAAACCACCTAAACCTGTTTCTCTTAATGATGCAGGTAAATTACGACCTACTCTATCCATAGCACCTATGACTTCATCTACTGGAATTTGACTTTCAACTCCAGCTAGTGCAAGGTCTGCAGATATTAATGCATTTCCTGAACCAATAGCATTACGCATTACACATGGAATTTCAACTAAACCAGCAACTGGATCGCAAACTAAGCCTAATAAGTTACTAATTGCCAATGCCATGGCATGTCCTGATTGTTCAGGTGACCCGTTAAAAATTGATACTGCAGCAGCTGCAGCCATTGCAGATGCCGAACCCACTTCGGCTTGACAACCACCAGTTGCACCGGCAACGCTCGCGTTGTTTGCAACTACTCGCCCGAATAAAGCTGATGTGAATAGAAAATCTATCATTTGATCTTCAGTGATATTATGAGTTTTTTCTAATTTAAATATTACGCCGGGAATCGTTCCCGAGGAACCAGCTGTCGGAGTAGCACAAATAATACCCATTGCTGCATTAACTTCGTTCGTTGCAACTGCACCTTTGACTGCATCAATCATTTCATGACCTGATAATGCATGATTATTCTCGTTGTAATCTCTAAGTTTAGCAGCGTCATGTCCTGTATAACCTGTCACACTTTCTACACCGTCGCCAGTCGTACCTTTTTCAACCGCCTCACGCATAACGTTTAAGTTTTGTCTCATTAAATCACGCACTTCTTCGCGAGATTTACCTTCTCTTTCCATTTCATCATTAATCATCATATCAGCAAAACTGATGTTATTTTCAACTGAATAATCTATTGTCTCTCTAATTGAATCAAACATGTTAATCCCCCTCTATTTGATATAGGAAACGTTTAAATCACTATGTTTATCTTTAATAATATTTAATGCTGATTCTGAGATTGCTTTATTTAAAGGAAATACAACTAAACCTTCATTATCATTTGTTTTTATTAATTCTTCACCTAGGTCTAAGTTCATATCTGATAAATCATTAATAAGATGATTTATTTTAGCTTTATTCATATTTCCATCTATAACTAACATTGGAAGCCCATGATTCAGTTCCACATCTAAACCATTTACATTGATACCTTTTAGTTTGATTGTACCGCCACCAATAGAAATACCTATCACTTCTATATAACGTCCGTCTTTCGTATTTGCTTTGATATAAGCACAGTTAGGATGTTGACCAATACTTTCTCCTTCATCTTCAATAATATCAATTGTAATATTTTCATCTTTTGCTATGTCTAAGGATGATTTAATTCTACTATCGAAAGTGCTGTAGCCCATAGCACCTCCGACAATAGCAACGTCTGTACCATGCCCTTGATGCGTTTTAGCAAAAGATTCATAATAACGAATTTCTATATGCTTAGGCATATCTCCTAACACAGCTCTCGCTGAATTACCAATTTTTACTGCACCTGCTGTATGAGAACTTGAAGGTCCCATCATTACTGGTCCAATAATATCGAAAGCACTTTGATAATCATAGCTTTTAGCCATCATTAAACACTCTCCTTAACTTGGTTTTTTCTACGTGGTAACTTGAATCCGACATTCATCAAGTTAAATTTATTAATAATAGCACTAATAACGTACGCTAATATCACACTTGCAATTGCTACTGCGATAATTGTAATTGTAGATCTTACAGCATCGTTAAAGCCATAAAGTACAATAGCACCTGCTATAGGTGTTGCCATACCTTTAATATCAATAATTAGTCCACTGTATGTGACAATACAAGCATTTACAACACCAATAATGGCATTCGCACCAAACAGTTGTAGCGGATATTTGGCAATTAAGTCAATTTGAGTTAACGGCTCTACAAATACCGCGAAGGCATTACCTTTATTACCAATTTTTAATTTGCTAAATAAGATTCCATTAACAAAAGATGCTCCTGTACATGTTAACGCACCAATTGCCATTGGAATACCAGTTAAACCTAATAAACTTGTAAGTACCATTGAGCTTAATGGCGTCATACCAGTTACAGGAATAACAAGTCCTAAAATGACTGCTAATGCATATGGGTTGTTATCACCTACTGAAGTGATTGCACTACCAATTTGTTTAAGTACTGCAATAACCCCTGGAGAAATTAAGTTTGCAAGACCAAATGTAACTGCTGGAGCCAATAAAATAACAACAATTAAATCTAGTCCCTCTGGAACTTTTTTCTCAACAAACTTGATTCCAAATGCAACAACATACGCTGCGATAAACGCAGGTAATAATTTTGAGTCATGTAATACTAAACCTACAATGACTGCAAATACTGGAGACACTTCTAACTTTAGACAAGTTAATATACCAACAGCTATACCACTTAAACTCCCTGCTAAATCACCAATTTCTTGGAAAAATTTAACATGGAATACGCCACCAATTGCGTAACTTAAGAACGCCTGTGGTAAAAACGTGGCACAAGCAGCCCCTGATAAAGCTTGTAAACCTTGTTTACCATATGGCGCAAAATTTAAGAAAAGCGTCATGATAATAAGAACAAGTACTAAAGTCCCTACTCCTAAAATAATATCCATTTCCCCAAAACCTTCTTTCTTTATTTTTAGGCCATAGTTATCGTACACCCTAAAGAAAGCGATTTCAACAATTTATTGAACACAATTAAGTCTATATTGTGAATTAATTCACAAAACTGTTTTAATAGTATTTCTAAAGCATTTATATACACGAATTTTATATTTTAAGATGGTTTCAAATTACTTTTTTTAGTCAATTGGTTTTATTTATCTACTTTAAATACTGTAAAAGTAAAATGTTAATCACAATAATTCAATATTTTGTCAATGCATAACTAAGATGACTCCATGTATTCTAACGCTAAAAGTCATATTTGTAAAAAATTAGTCACAATTAAAAAAGGAGCGGAACTGAATTCATCTAAGAATTTTATGTCCCGCTCTATCGCTCTTATTGACTGAGTTTATAAAAAACTTAATGAACCAAAAATTTCATTTCAATCAATGATTGCGAAAAGATTGAGAATCTACACGTAATTTTATGGTATAGATTCTAAGCAATATGAATGTTTATGTTAAATAATGTGTTTTAATGACTTAATATCAAATAAATGAAACGAATTTTATCATACTTTAACCTTCTTATAACTTACCTTTCGTACCTTTTATGGTGGTGCTCGACATCTCACTATCAAATGTTTTAAGTGTCCATTTAATCTTTTGTATGGCATTGCGAGTAAAAATAATATTGACTCAATGAATATTCTTGTCTCGCGAGATGTTCAGGTAATTGAAATATAAGTAAAAAAAGCTTTTGTATATGGAAAATAAGATCATTCAAAGACGGTATCATGAAGGTATTTGAGATTTCGAGATATTGGAAATCTCTATGCCATGCGTGGATGCTATATTGTAATGGATATAAATGGTCTTGCTGTTCGTGATAGTTTAAATCGACCTTTATGATATAGTTTGGTAGTTTTATTTCGAAAGAATTATTCTTTAGAGAAACAGGAACTTGGCATTTGGTAATTTCGTTGATTAATTTTTGTAATAGACAAATTAAAATATCATTGTCTTTGTCAGAGCTTTGAGGTGGTGTAATTTCTTTACGAATAGAATGCTGATCTAAGGGGAATTTGAGTTTTAAACAATGTAATTGAGGCCGTAACTTTAGACTTTTCATTCTAGAATAAGCACTCAAAATTAAATGTATTTGCTGACGTGGATAAAAATGCAGGAAACTTAATTGTTCATTATTAATTGGGGTCGGAATTTCATCCTTTAAATGAATATAACAATTGTCTACGCGATTCTTAGGCTTCATAATTTTACTTCCTCGCAATGTTTTTCGAAGTTGATGAATCGGTGGAATAGATATTTGATGCTCTTCAATTATCATTAATAAGTTATAATAATCTATTTCATTCAAGTAGGCAAACGTTCTTGGTGTAACATATTGTAACTTTTCATATAATTCTTGTTTTGAAATAAACATAGTATCATCCTCTCGATGCTTATATAGTCTTGAGTGCTCAAATCTTAAAAATGATATCTATATTAAACGTATAATTTAAATCAATGTCAATATTCATTTTAATAATTAAATTTTTACTTATCATTTTTAGTTGACAGTTTTTCAATTTTTGAACTTTTCTACGACGAAATTGTATGTACTGTTGATAAATATAATTATTTTTTCATTTTCTTATAATTGACTATAATAAAAAGACTCATCGCCATTAAAAGTGAGCGATAAGTCTTTAATATTTTAATTCGTTATCGTTAACAAATCAGCAGTAAGCTGTTTCGTTTGTTTATATATAGCTTCATAAACTGAATAGTATTGTTCATAAAGGTCATGATTTTCATTATTCGGCTCAAACACCTCGTCTACTTTAATAAATGCCTCTACACAAGACTCAATTGTTTTAAACCATCCTAGACCGTATGCCGCTAAAATTGCCGCTCCCATGCTTGGTCCTTCTTCATGCTTCAACCTTTTTATTTGTACATTAAAAATATCAGCTTGAAGTTGTAACCAAAATCTACTCTTAGCACCACCACCGATTGAAGTGATAGAGTTCATTTCATGACCAGCTCGTCTCATAATCTTTATAGAATCATATAAAGAATACGTTATGCCTTCGATTACTGATCTCGCAAAGTCAGCTTTAGTATGTTGCCCACTGATACCTATAAAACTTCCACGTATTTGAGCATCACCATGTGGCGTACGTTCTCCAGCTAAGTAAGGTGTAAATAGTAGTCCATTGGCACCTATCTTTGAAGATGCAGCTAAATTTAAAATCTCTTCAAAAGATTCATTTTCAAAAAAAGTTTGTTTTAACCAGTTTAAACTATAGCCTGCTGCCAACGTTACTCCCATTGCGTAATAAGTGTCTGGAACACTATGATTAAATAAGTGTAAATTACTATCATATGAAGTCACACGTTGGTATTCAACATTTAATACAACACCTGAAGTACCTATGCTACATAATGCACTTTTATCATGGATGACACCAGCACCAATTGCACCACATGCATTATCGCCACCCCCAGCATATACAGCAACATCACTAGATAATCCTAATTCATTAGCCAGTGATTCAGTCACATTTCCAACATATGAATGTGATTGTACTAAGGGTGCGTAGATATCACCAATGTTAAATGTATCTCCAACATCTCTTGTCCATTCACAATTCTCAGGATTGAATAATAATGTACTACATGCATCACTATATTCCATATGAATTGTCTGAGTTAAGCAATAACGTAAATAATCTTTAGGCAACATAAAAACATCAACTCGACTCCAAATTTCAGGTTCATGTTGTTGTACCCATAACATTTTGGGAAGTGTAAATCCTTCTAATATCGGATTATAATTCAATCTTTCACCATATATATTTTCAATTTGTCTGCATTGTATTGAATTTCTAGTATCATTCCATAAAATCGCTTTTCTCAAAGGAATGCCGTTATCATCAACTATGACCAACCCATGCATTTGACCAGAAAAAGAAATCCCCTTTACTATCTTATCTGACATTTCTGTTGATTGAATTAATTCTTTTATCCCTTTCTTAGTAGCCTCAAACCATTCATTAGGGTCTTGTTCGCTATAACCAGGATGCTCTTGGTATAATTTTAATGTTTCACTTACTGATTCAATGACATTTCCTAATTGATCAACAGCAATAATTTTTATTGCGCTTGTGCCTAAATCAATTCCTAGAACTACTTCTTTCACCATCGTTCACCCTTTGTTTAAAATGTTAATTAATTATAAATATATTATAAATAGTTAGACTGAGAATTAAAACTTAAAATTAAAAAGTATCCATTACACAAAATAAGGGCGTGGAGAAGAATTCGTGTTAAATTTCGTCCTCGTCGTGCAACTGGCTTAATCTGTTCGATCTTTCTATAATTCCTTTTAATTGAGCCTTTGATATTATTTAAAAAGTTATAAAATTTAAAGATTCCCTCTTTATAAGTGAAGAAAGTCTGCGACATTATTTCATGTCACAGACTCTCATTTCATTAATTATATTCTGCCTCTACTTCTTTCCGTGTTGGTATAGAAGCTTGTGCTCCTTTTCGTTGTACTGTTAGAGACGACGCTTGATTTGCAAGTCGAATAGCCGATTCTAAATTGCTCAAATCTTTATTTAACTCACTTAAAAAAGCACCTATAAATGTATCTCCTGCTGCTGTCGTATCTACTGCTTTTACATTACAAGCAGGAATCATTTTGTATTGTTCTTGATATGCACTATACGTGCCTTGCTCCCCTAAAGTAATTAATACTGCAGATATACCTAAATCGAGAAAATATGTTGCTGTTTCTTTCATATCACTTTCATTATTGATTGAAATACCTGTTAATAATTCTGCTTCTGTTTCATTTGGAATAATTATATCAGTTAACTCTAAAAGTGACTTAGGCAATTCAATTGCTGGTGCAGGATTTAATACAGTAGTGATATTTTGCTTACGAGCAATTTTAAATGCTTGTTCTATCGCCTCAAATGGAACTTCAAGCTGCGCTACAACAAAGTCTGCACCAATAAACGCTTCTGCACTCATCTCAACATCAGTTGCACTTAATGTCATATTCGCACCACCGTAAACAAGAATCGTATTTTGTCCTGCTTCATCAACAGTGATAAATGCTTGCCCAGTTTCTTCACTTTCTGACGTTAAAATATATTGTGTATGAATACCTGCTTTTTTGAAATCTTCCAATATAAAGTTGGCATTGCCATCTTTACCAATTTTACTGATAAATGTTGTATCTGCTGCTAATCTACTAGCTGCTATGGCTTGATTGGCTCCCTTGCCCCCACCAAACTCCTTTTGAGCTTGATTAATATGTAACGTCTCACCAGGTTTTGGAAACCTTTTAACATTAAGAAATTTATCTACATTTGTTGATCCAATTACAATCACTTTATTTTTATTCATTTCAACTTCACCTACTTTATCTTTTTAAAAGCACAATCACATGACTATTAAACTTAAAAAGTCACATTAGATTCTAGGATAATGTTAGAAAAAGGGGTGATTTCACCAGTTCGTATATTCCCTTTATTTAAAGGGGATTTTAACATTTCTTTCATCTCAGAATGCGCAATAAATTTAATTTCTACGTCATCATTGATTAATTTCTTAATTGCTTTTAATTGCTGTGCATTCGTAGTTTTAATTTCTTCTGCTAAATATACTTTTTGTATTTCCATTTCAGTTAACACTGTCTCCAACACATCAATAAAACGTGGCAATGACTTAGTCACTGCTAAATCTATACGTCTGTCATCATTAGGTATAGGCATACCTGCATCATTAATCGTTAATAACTCATAGTGACCTAGTGTGGAGATTGCGCTTGAAATGTGACTATTTAATACTGCTGTTTTCTTCATCTTATTCTTCCCTTCTTAATATTATTTAATAAACACTGTGATTGATGCTGCAACTAAAATAAGAACTAATCCCACAATTGTAATCATTAATTCTTTTGATGTTTTTTTCTGATTTAAGAAAAAAATGCCTGTTAGCGTTGCTAATACTACAGATGTTTGAGATAGAACAAATCCTGTTGCTAAACCATTCATATTAGGTTGTGCTGAAATTAAATAAGTTAAAGCAGCAAATGCAAAGAAAAATCCGGATATTATTTGTTGCCAACTTACTTTCTCTTTAAAAGCATTACCTTTAGACATATTCATCAACGCATAGATAACAGCCACAATGACCATCCCTATAGCTTGAGGTAAAAATGCTTTAAAACCACCAATATCCGTTGCTTGAGGTGCAGCAGAATATATCCAATAGCCAATTTCACCTACAAGTAATAAGAGCACTGCACTTCTTAGATTTTTACTATATTCTTGTTGTTTTGTTTCAGTCCATACAGTCATACGTGCACCTATAAGAATTACGAGTAAAGCTAGAAATCCAATGATTTTGTTTGTTATACCTGGCCAGTTGCCAAGCGCAAAAACGCCCCATAATGATGCACCAAGTAATTGAAATGCAGTAGTAATTGGCATCGCTCTTGATGAACCTACTAATTCGAACGCTTTAAAAGTAATAATTTGACCAAATGCCCATCCTGCACCTGATATGAGCGAAAATACTAATGCCATACCTCCTGGTAAACCGATACCTTTAAATAGTGCTAGAACAATTGCGAAAATCAAAGTACCAACAGTAGCGCCAAAGATTTGATTGACTGGACGTCCACCAAACTTAGAAGCAATCGTTGGAAATAATCCCCAACCTAATAGTGGCCCTAATCCGATTAAAATAGCTATAAAGTCCATAAGACACCTCTATATATTTCATTTTTTTATGTAAATCTTCCACTCAATCATCATACTACTTCTTTTATTTATTGTATACGCTTACACTCTTTGTCAAAAAATTGTCTTAAATTATATTCATATTTGAGTTATTTTTGTCGTTAAACTTGAAAGCAAATAAATATATATAGTTTGTAATTTAATACACACAAAAAAGCACCTTAAATGTTTTCGTTACTCATTTAAGGTGCTTTTTAAATTAAATATTTATTTTAACGGTTACCTACATCATGACCGACATCTACAGTATTTTTATCTTTATCATAAACAGCACCTTGGACACTGCCAAAGTTTGGATCATTATGCTTTTCTTCAACACCATAACCAAGACTTTTAAAGATATTTATATCTTCATCAGTCATAGCATTTTCGTAAAATATCGTGCCGCCGTCATTATAAAATCTTGGTTTATTAATAGATTCTTGTAATGAACCATCACTGTTTAAATAATCGACAATCACTTCATTAAGAATTGTTGGAATTTTGTTCCCACCTGGTGTACCAATGCCCATATAGAAATTAGGGCCAACAATTACTGACGGAGAAATAAATGATCTAGGCGCCTTGTGAGGTTCACCGTGGTTTGGGCTTAATTTATCCTTACTAAAGTCGCCTAAAGAGTTATTCATATAGAAGCCCTCTTTCATATAGTCTCCTGTCCCGAAGTAACTAGATAGTGTATTAGTCGTACTTGCTAATTTACCATTCTTATCAATAATTACAAAATGGGTTGTACTTGTATTATCCGTTCTAATTTGATTAAAATCACTGCCATTATCTGTGTTTTCACCAATATTAACTTTGTTAAGTTCACCAAGTAAATAATCATCAGTCAGATGTTGTTCATTACTAGGCTCATTGCCATTAACTATGTCCCTATTCTTATACATGACATCACGTGATTTAATCATTGCTGTGATAAAATTATTGCGATCCATATTGTCTACGTTTTCTTTTTCATCAATTTTCAATCCTTGAAGCATTAATGTGCCACCTAAAGGATTAGGTGCTGAATACACTTGATTATTCTTATAATCAGTACTTACCGCTTCTTTTTCTTCTGTTTTAAATTCTTTGAAATCTCTTTCAGTTAATTTATTATCTAATTGTTTTGAGACACTCTTACCAATATCTTCATAGAAGTAATCAGGACCTTTATCTTTGATTTTAGTTAATGTATTAGCGAGTTTATCTTGTTTTACAATATCTCCTTCGCGAACACTTTTATTTCCTTTATAGAATGGTGAGTTGTGATCAATATCACGACCGTATAATTTTAAACTTCTTTCTAGTTCTGAATCTACCTCAAAACCATCTTTAGCAAGCGGAATGACGTAATCTAAAATCTTTTTCTCATCCATTTTTCCTTCTTTCACGTGCATATCATGTAATCCTCTCACTAAGCCAGGAACTCCAATTTTGTCTCCTTCTTTATATTCATATGAGGACATCGTTTTATATTCATAAGCTTTAGGTGTTTCATTCTCTTTACCATTATATGTAAGTGTCGCACCGCCACCTCCTAGTCCTGATGAATGAGGTTCTGTCACTGCAAGTGCATAAGAAACACCTATTGCCGCATCAACCGCATTTCCACCATCTTCAATAATCTTATTTCCGACTTTCGTAGCTATTTTATTATTAGATGCGACACCATAATTCTTAGGTTTACCTGCTTGTTTATGATTTGTAATTTTGTTTTCATACAATTTATCTTTGTCCACTTTTTTCTCTGTTGTATAAAAATAGAAGAGGAACGAAATGATAATTGTTATAACTAAAATGACAGATAATGTCACTTTATTATATATATTCATAATTAGCTTGCCCCTTTTGAAAGATATTGCTGTTCACCATTATTTAATTCATGTTGCTCATAATTATCTAAACCTTCATTTGCTCTAGCGAAAGTAACTAATAAAAAGATAACAACGACAAGAATGACTACAACAATTGGTAACCAATGCTTTTTAATATTCAAAAGTATATCCTCCATTTTGATCAGACTTTAAATCAATTGATTTATCTTTAATGTTATTTTTGAATCGAATATGATCCATTTTGTTCATATTATCTTTAGAGATTTTTCCATCTTTTGATTGTATTGGTGTGATATGGAACTGATTATGCGAACCTTTCCAGTCTTGTTGTACAATCATTCCTTTCTGATTTTTTGATAAGAAGTTATCAGACGTTGTGTTACCTAAACTATAAAAAATAGGCGTTCGCTTATAATTTTCAACTTTTTGAATTACTGTATTATGACCAATAATGACATCTGCACCAGCATTCGCTAACGCATGCGCATATTCTTTTTGACGTGTAGTCACATTTCGTTCATTAGGTATCCCCCAATCTACATTGACTACGACGTAATCATTATTTTCCTTTAATTTTTTTATTAAAGGATAAAATATATCTGGATCTAAACTGATTGACGTTGTGTTTTTTAAAGAGTTAGTATAGTTAGATTCGATATCGGTAAATGAAACATTAGCTATTTTTTTACCTTTAATGTCTTGTTGTACAGTTTTACTATTAATTGGATTTGAACCATTACCTGTTAAAAAATTATAACCTGCTTGGGAATCTATTTTTCTCATCATTGCTGTCGCTTGAATATTATCCATAGATTCATTGATTAAGTTAACACTTTTTACATTATGCTTGCGTAGAAACATGATATTTTCAATATTTTTATTTATGTTATCTTTTTGCTTTTTTGAAAAATCATTTACTATTAATGAACCTGTTGAAAAATCACTATGATCTAGAGTATCTTGAATACCTTTAAAAACATCATTCAAGTTAGTTTGTCGAATATGTTTATTTAAAGTGACGTTACCTAAATATGTGAGACGAATGCTATCCTTGTCTCTAGCATCACTTTTTACAGGTTCTACTTTTATTGAATTAACAGCAAATATGAGTAGAACTAACGCTACTAAAAGTACAATTGCCGTGTAAAGTGTATTTTTCCTTTTATGTCTTTTAGATTGTTTAAGCAACCACTCACTAGGCGATAAACGTTTTTTCTTTGTCATTAATACGCGCTCCTTGTTCGTGATTAATTAATAAAACTATATAAAAATAAGATGATATATGTAATACATGTTAATAACATTGTTGTTGAAAGTGTAATGACTACACCTTGTTTTTGAATTGTATTCGCAATAATACCAGGAATGACAACGCCTATACCTGAAACTTCAACCATTTCAAATGGGGTCAATGGGTACAAGAGATCAAATATAAATTTAATCACCATTCCTGTCAGTATCATGGCAGCGAATTTTCTTCTACCATATAAAATAACCCACTTACTAATACCGTTACTTACGATAAAATAAGTTAAGCAACTAATGATTAATACTGATAACAACATAATCGGTTGATCAAAAATCAAAGCTAAATAACCTGGAACGACTAACCCTGCTGGATTAATCCCAAATTTCTCAGCAAATATCAAACTGAGTACGACACCTACGAATAAGGAGAAATATAATTCTGAACCTATCATTTTATTCTATCCCTTCTATGAATTCCGCTATTCTACCACCCGGGCCGTGGATGTTTCCTACACAAAATACAAGTGCATTCTCAGCTTCATGTAGAATACCTTTTTCAATCTCTACAAAGTCTCGTCCTTCATAATTGATATATGTTTTTTCTGGCATTGTTTCCATGAACTGTGTCACCATTTGTGTACTTTTTCCTGTACAAATGAGAACATCGTAATCAACTTCACCTAAAAAGTTATCAACAAAGAGTTGTGTTCTATCAACCCTGTCTGAACGACAATTGAGAATGATTATTTTCTTATCGTATGGATAATTATATGATTCCACTTTATTCAAAATCGCTTTTGTAGACTGCGGTTCATTAGCAGCGAATGCATTAACAAATACATTTTTTGTGCGATTTGCATGGAAATATTTAATTCTAACAGCACCTGGATCGGCTGGTGCATTTAACATGCCTTGTAATGCAGTTTCTTCGTCTACACCAACTGCTTGCGCTATTCCTAACACAATAGCTACATTATCAGGAAATACTAAATAATCGAACTTCCGTAAATATGATTCTGGTATGACATCTTTATCTACAACAATGAGTTCTGAATTACGTTTTTTAGCTTCCTTTGCAAAGAAACTAGTATAGTCATCTTTCATTACAACTAATTTCCCGTTATATGGAATTGTTGCAGTAAATGCTTGCGCTACATCTTTAAGTGTCGGTCCTAAGACATCCATATGGTCTTCCATCACATTAACAATTACACCGATATTTGCTTTTACTAAATCATTTTGAAAGGTAATTTGATAATCTGGATTTACAGCCATACACTCATTAACTAGGGCATTTGCTTTTTGTTTAACCACCTTACGAATAATATCTCGTTGCTCTCCAATGTTGGCGCCTTGTGGTTTTCTGATTACTGGATATTCCTTTTCAGTAAACCAATAAAGCATTCGTGCATCTGTTCCTGTTGTCTTACCAATAACTCTATACTGGTCCTCACGTAGAACACTATAAGCCATCCGAGTAATCGTAGATTTCCCACGAATTCCATTTATGTTAATACGTAATGGAATTTTTTCAAGTCGATTTGCATGACGCTTCTTCTCTTTAATTCCTAGCCAGAGAATAAGCGCAACACACGCTATAATGAGTAACAATCTGCTTTACCTCTCTTTTCTTATGTATGTAAATCATGATACCTATAAATCTTTTTAATATTAAATTGTAAATTTTAAAGATAGTTTTAAAAACTTAAATCGTCACATCTAAATTAACTTAGAATTGTTAATTTAATATTTATGAAAATTTTAAGAAATACGTTACAAAATCACTTAATCTTTTGCTAGTAGTAGACTATCATTTCGATATTGATTCAGTTTTAAAAAGTTTAAATCAATGTTATGTTAACGTAAATTTATGTAAATCCATACGACAACACCAATATATTTGTGAATATAAATTAAATTTTACAGAATTAAATTACGTTAATTTCATTAACTATAGCTTATCATAGATGAGTTATAATAACTTTACTTTTTATTTACATTAGATTAAAACAATGATGTTACATTAAATATGAAAGATACTACGACCTTAGGAGGACAGGTATGGAGAAGTCAGTTAAACTTGCTGTTGGAATCTATCTCGCAATTATTTTAATTATCTGCAGTAGTTACCTCGCATTTATACTTATTGGAAGCTTAAATGGTAAAGACATGAGTAATTCTGTTCTAGATACTGATCACTCTCGTATCAATAATACTTCAAGAAACAGTGACGAAGATGTTACGTCATCAAATAATGAGTCAAACAACACAAAAGCGCACTCATATGCAAACTCTGAATATAAAGCTGTGAACATAAACGAAGCATTTAAAAATAATAAGCAAATTAAAAAAGCGAATTCGAGTTATCAATACTATTGATAACAAGAGTTCGCTTTATTTTTGGGAATACATAATTTTAACTTATCATTAAGTATCCACATCTCATTTGATTATAACTCTTTTGTGACAATGATTTTTTTAAGCTGTTCTAAAAAGCGTTGACGCTCTGGGATAGGAAATAAGGAATAAATATGAAATAAATTGTAACCTGGGATAAACTGATGCTTTATTCCTTTATCATTTAACATGTGAGAGAACTTAACTGCATCAGGATATAATGTTTCTTTGGTTCCTACAGTAAGTGTAATATGTCCTAGGCCTTCTAAATCACCATTCATTGGAGACATCTTATAGTCATCTAGTGGTGTATCACCAGCCCATAACTCTACAAGATATTTACTGCCGTCAATACCAAGCATTGGATCTTCTTTTTCATATTTTCTAGATTCTGGATTCTTAAATGTCGCATCAAGCACCGGTGAAATAAGAACAATATGGCCAGGTTGACTAAGTTGCTCTTTTTTTAACATTTGTGCGAAAGCTAATGCAATTTGTCCCCCGGCTGAATCTCCAATAATGACTAAGTTTTCAGGTTTATCAATTTTAGTCAATAATCGCTTATATATTTTTGTTAATAATTCAAATGTCGTACGATAATCTCTGTGTGGTATTTTAGGATATACGGGCATAATCACCCTAGCATCGAGCGCATCAACGAGTAAGTCTAAATATTCAAAATGATTTTCTAGAGGATCTTGGAACCATGCGCCGCCATGTACATATAAGACCGTGCGTTGATCTAATAGACCTTGATCATTAACAACATAGACTAAAGAACCATAATAATCTCTTATTTGAACTTTATGCTTAAATTCATATGTGGTTCCACTATATTTACCTGCAGTTTGATATTTCGTTTCATTCAATGCCTTTTTGGCATCATCTACACTTTCAAATGTCTTTTTCATTCCTGACATTCTAATCATTTTCTCTTGTAAAAAACTTTTATAACTACGCTTTTCTTTCATTTTTGCGAATAAAACTGTACCAAATAATGTCGAACCTATTATAGTAGCAATCTTTTTAAACATGAATGTGCTAACCTCCTCAATCTATAATCATTTTAAACCATCAGCGTCTAAACGTTGAGTAATTGGCTCGATTTATTAAATCTTATTTAATATTAATAAAACCATTACCTAAGACATCACGCACATCATGAATCACTAAAAAGGCATTTTCATCATTGGCATTAACAATCTTTTTTATTGCTCCAACTTGATTTTGGGATACCACGGCATAGAGAACCTCTGTATCACTTTTTTGGTAAGCACCTTTACCACTTAATAAGGTTGCCCCTCTTCCAGTCATTTCATATATATCAGCACTGATTTCTTTATTATATTTTGAAATAACTGTCACAGCTTTTTTAGGATTAAATCCTTCAACAACAAAAGACATAGACTTCTCAACAATAAATAGCATCACAATGGTATATAATACATTCGTTATAGGTAATACAACGATAAATGATAACACGATGATTGCATCTAAAATGAGTAACGCTTGTGACGTTTTTATCTCACTATACTTTGAAATAATACGTGCAATGACAGATGTCCCACCTAATGTACTATGAGCTGTGATGACTAAGCCAGAACCGATTCCCAACATTAAACCTGCAAAAATTGAGTTAATAAAATTATCATGAATACCTAATCCGAATGTGTGCGTTAAATCAAGAAAGATTGAACTTGCGGTGATTGTTATAGCAGTGTAAATCGCTGTCGTTCTACTAAGAAATTTCCAACCTACAATTATTAATATTGCGTTAATGATGAAGGAACTGAGTGCGGGTGAAATACCTAGAGTATAATTCAGAATTAATGAAAGGCCTATAGAACCACCCTCACCTAAATTGCCCGGTATAACAAAACTATTTACTGCGATTGCAATAAGTAATGTTCCTATAAGGCATAAAGATATATTAATCATATGGACTTTATTCTGTTGCTTCTTCATTTTGGCCTCCTTCATCTATTGACTGTTTAATTTAAAACATACGAGATTAATCATAACACGAATGAAGATACAG
The DNA here is from genome assembly GCF_001838765.1 of Staphylococcus sp. HMSC34G04. Lineage (NCBI taxonomy): Bacteria > Bacillati > Bacillota > Bacilli > Caryophanales > Staphylococcaceae > Staphylococcus > Staphylococcus sp. HMSC34G04. The sequence continues at coordinate 26,345 of NZ_KV838705.1, read as the reverse complement.
CCCAATGATTAAAAATACAAAAAAAGAAATGCCTGAAAATCAATAATTATTTTCCAAAGCATTTCTTTACAAATTCGTTATTTGATTTTGATTTATTTTACCCCGGTATCTTAATCAATGGCATTTTGCATCATATACAATTGTTTTTCAAACGATTGCATATCGATAAAACGTGCTTGTCTATGCATTTCTTTCCCATTAAAAAAAATTAAATCAACAGGTACTGTAAAAATAGAAAGTTCTCCGGCAATCTCTTCAACATTAGATTGATTAATCACACCTAATTGTGCTTTCGGATAGTCCTTTAGTAAATCTTGAATTTGGGGTAATACTGCATGACATACTGCACAATTATCTCTCATAATATGAACAACAGCTAAATCATGTACATTTATAAATCGATAAAAATCTTCAATATTTTGTAAATTCTCATACATGATATACACCTACTATCTTTCAAAGATTTAACTCAATCATAAATGATTTAAGTGTAAATGAACAATGTATCGCACTTCACTAATTTAAATACTCTATTTTAATTTCAGAAAGAACTGAACACACTGATTAAAATGTATTTTTTCACGAAAGTTATATATATCCATTCAAAAAACGTGGTATAATTATTGTGAAAAAATTCACATAGTAAATGGAGGTATTGATATGAAAGCTTATGAATACTTAAAACCTGGTCACGCACAACTTACGGATAAAGAGAAGCCAACAATTACGAGCAGTACTGACGCTATTATTCGCATAGTTAAGACGACAATTTGTGGTACAGATCTTCATATCATAAAAGGAGATACACCTGAAGTTCAATCACATACGACACTAGGTCACGAAGGTATTGGAATCATTGAAGAAATTGGTGACAACGTTAACAACTTCAAAGTTGGAGATAAAGTGATTATCTCTTGCATTTCATCATGTGGCAAATGCTACTATTGCAAAAAAGGTATCTATGCACATTGTGAAAACGGAGGAGGATGGATATTAGGACATTTAGTGAATGGTACTCAAGCAGAATATGTTAAAGTTCCTTTCGCAGATAATTCTTTATATCACGCCCCTTCAAATTTAAAAGACGACGCCCTTGTAATGTTATCAGATATACTTCCAACCGGTTATGAAATTGGTGTTTTAAAAGGTAAAGTTAAACCTGGCTGTACAGTAGCCATTGTAGGTGCTGGTCCTGTAGGTTTAGCAGCATTACTTACAGCACAATTCTATTCACCTTCAAAAATTATTATGATTGATTTAGATGATAATAGATTAGAAACCGCTAAAGAACTAGGTGCTACACATTTAATTAACTCTAAAGAAACTGAAACTGCAATAAAAAAGGTAAAATCGTTAAATCCACGTGGTGTTGATGTTGCTATTGAAGCTGTCGGAATTCCACAAACCTTTGATCTATGTCAAAATTTAATTGGTGTTGATGGTACGATTGCTAATGTTGGTGTGCATGGGTTACCTGTACAACTTGATATAGATAAATTATGGATTAAAAATATTAACGTAACTACTGGATTAGTTTCTGGAAATACAACTGAAGAATTACTTGAAGCGTTAAAAAGCAAAATAATACAACCAGAACAACTCGTGACACATTATAGTAAACTGAGTGAAATCGAAAGTGCCTATGATTTATTTAGAAATGCAACAGATCACAAAGCTATTAAATTAATCATAGAGAATGATATCACAATTTAACATGTAAAATAGACCTGATCAAAAGATAAATCTACTTTTAATCAGGTCTCTATTATTATGTTTACTATCTAAAATATAGCCATAAATAACCAACAAATACCGGTAATGTTGAAACAGAATTATTCAGCATGTGAACCATCATACTATCTTTAATATTACGTCTTCTGTTATAGGCAAGGTATAATACACAACCCATTAGAAAATAAATTGCATATGAAAATATGTTTGTTGATAAATGTTGTGAACTAAAAATAATAGAAGATATAATGAATGGTAGCCAAAATCGATATTTCATAAATAATGTTTCTTTAAAAATTCCTCGAAAGAGTAATTCCTCTAAATACGGACCTATAATACATATCATTAAAACAACAGTTGCAACAATTGAAATATGTGGTAAATGGTCTTTTTGTAAAAGTAGATCTAAACTTTCATTGATTTCTTTCTCATTAGCTGTAGTATCGTTACCAGTAAATATGACCATTAATAGACTACTTAGAATACTAAAAACCATTGCTAATATCAGAAAGCCAATATTAATAAAGATATCTTTTCCCCTCATTGATTGATATTGTCTTTCATATGTATGACTCAAATAATAATTCCTAACTAACCATATGATTAATAGTGCTATACCAGTTATTAGCATACTTAATGCGATGGAAGTTAACTGACTGAATTTCACTGAAAATGGTAAAGCTATTAGTGACACGCCAATAGGTATTTGAATTAATAAAATCATTCCGATGAATATCAAAATATTAACTATTTTATTACCTTTAGGTTTTTCGCTAGCAGATTGATTTTGCTTCAAGTCATCCATGATTATCAACTTTCCTTTCACTTTAAAATGATATGTCCAATATCAACATTGCCTATAATTATCACGCTTGTCAACTTTGTAAAATTTCCCCTATTAAAACGAGCGCCAAATTAGGATAGAAATCATAGTCCCCTGTCATCTCCCCACCCCAACTTGCTTTGTCCATGGTATTTCTTCGGAAATTCTCTCTGTTGGGCTCATCTCATAAGAATTTGTATATACATAAAGAAAGTCTGGGACATAAAATATCATTGTCCCAGACTTGTTTGTTTTAGCCATCAAGTTATTCTTATAGACTTTATTTAATTGTCATAATCGCTTTACCAGGATCGACTTGTTTTACATCTTCAATTGTTAATGTTTTGTCTTCTTGGTTTGTTATGATTACTGGTGTAATAATACTTGGAGCATGTTCTTTTAAGTATTCTAAATCAATCTTCATTAATGGTTGACCTTGTGTTACTGGTTCATCAGTATTTACTAAACTTTCAAAACCTTCACCATTTAATTTAACTGTATCGATACCAATGTGAATTAACACTTCAACGCCACTATCAGATTCCAATCCTATCGCATGTTTTGTAGGGAAAATTGTTTTAACCGTACCATCGAATGGTGCTACAATTTCTCCTGAATCTGGTACAAATCCGATACCATCACCCATCATCTTTTCAGAGAAAACTTTATCAGGTACTTCAGATAACGGAATTATCTCGCCATGTCCAGGTGCGTAAATTTCTGTTTCTACAATATCTTCCACATGTACAGGCTCATCTGACACTTCTTCATCAATTGTTGTTTCACTTGGTTTTGTAATTTCTCCACTTATTATCTTAGCCATATCATGTTTGATTTGGTCAGATTTAGGACCGAAAATGGCTTGCATATTGTTACCGACTTCAAGTACTCCTGAAGCGCCTAATGATTTAAGACCGGCAACATCAACTTTTGATTTTTCATTTACTTCTACTCTTAGTCGAGTAATACAAGCATCTAGATGTTTAATATTTTCTTTACCACCCATTGCTTTCAAAACATCGAATGGCAGTTGACTAGCTGATGTCGTTGTTACTGTTGATTTTTTATCTTCACGACCTGGTGTTTTATAGTTAAATTTAACAATAAGGAATCTAAATACAAAGTAGTAAATCACTGCATAAATAATACCTACTGGAATGACAAGCCACCATGCCGTTTTATTAGGTAGAATGCCTAATAAGACATAATCTATAAATCCTCCAGAGAAAGTATATCCCAAATGTACATTTAACAAGTACAGTGTCAAGAATGATAAACCATCTAATACAGCGTGAATTACGAATAAGAATGGTGCTACAAATAAGAATGAGAATTCTAATGGTTCAGTAATACCAGTTAAAAATGATGTTAATGCAGCAGAAATCATTAAACCTGCAACTACTTTCTTATTCTCAGGTTTTGCTGTTTGATAAATAGCCAATGCTGCAGCCGGTAATCCAAACATCATGACTGGGAATTCCCCTTGCATGAATTTACCAGAAGTTAAGTGAGCACCTTCACGGATTTGTTCAATAAAAATACGTTGGTCTCCTCTAATTATCTCGCCGGCAGCATTTTTCCAAGAACCAAATTCAAACCAGAATGGTGCATGGAAAATGTGATGTAAACCAAATGGTATTAATAGTCGCTTAATAAATCCAAATAAAAATACAGCTAAACCTGTATTAGAATCTAATAACCCCTCACTAAACGCATTTAAACCGTTTTGAATCGTTGGCCAAATAATTGCCATCGGAAAAGCTAAAATAAAAGATGTTGTTGCCATCATAATTGGTACAAAACGTTTACCTGCAAAGAATCCTAAATATGATGGTAAGGTAATATTATAGAATTTGTTATAACACCAGGCCGCTAGTGCACCTATAATAATACCTCCGAACACACCTGTTTGAAGTGTAGGAATCCCTAATACATTTGCGTATCCATTAGTTGGATCTGATAATTTATCTGGGGTTACATGCAAGAATGCACCCATTGTTTTATTTAAAATGATAAAACCAACAAATGCAGCAATAGCAGCTACACCATCTCCACCTGCAAGACCAATTGCTACACCTAAAGCAAAGATAATAGGTAGATTATCAAATATGATACCACCAGCACCTGTAAGCATATTAGCGATTTGTTGAACAATATCATTTTTTATAAATGGAAGATAATGTTGTAACGCTTCGCCTTGAAATGCAGTCCCAATTGCTAATAGCAACCCTGCAGCTGGTAAAATAGCAACTGGTAACATTAAAGCTTTACCGATACGTTGCATTTGACCAAATAGCTTTTTAAACATAATCAATTCATTCCTCTCTATCTTCTTATTCACGTGCCACAAAAAAAGCATGAACAAATAAGACTATCAATTTCATATCACGAAAGATAGACACTCTTATTTGCTCATGCCTGCATAACCAGTAACACGCAATGATTTTATTTACCTCTAGTATACACATTCAGTAAAGCGTTTACAATACTTTTTGAAAATTTACATAAAAAAACTCGACTACTTAGAGTCGAGTTTCTACAAATTTATTATTATAAGAAACGTTTAGCTGCTACAGAGATTGGTGGGATTTGATCAAAGTCTAAGTTTTTATCTTCAGTAATTGATCTATAAGCCCATTTACTGTAACCAAATGCTTCTTCGTTTACAATTTTACCTGGTAATGGTGCAGCATTAGGATCAACATGAACGTCAACGATTGTTGGAACATCTTGAGCCATTGCCTCTTCAACGATGTCGTCAAGACGACTTACATCTCTCACAACATAGCCTTTACCACCAGCAGCTTCAGCAAATTTAGCATGATCCATATCAGAGAAATCAATGGCATACTCTAATTCACCAGCAGCTTGTTGTTCATATTTAATGAATGACAATTGTTTGTTATTTAATACAAAGATTGTCATTGGTAAGTTATATTGAACAGCTGTAGCAAAGTCTTGCATTACCATTTGGAACGCACCGTCGCCTGTGATAGCTACTGCTTGACGGTTTGGATAAGCAATTTTAGCTGCCATAGCACCTGGTAAACCACAGCCCATAGTACCTAACCAACTAGAAATAATGAATTTATTATTTACAGATAAGTTTAAGTAACGCGTAGACCATACTGTAGATGTACCAACATCTGCTGAGATAATTGCATCATCTTTTAAGTTAGCATTGATTGCTTTCATTAAACGTTCTGGACGTAATGGTGAATTGTCATTATTCAAATCTTGTTTCATCCATTTATCCCAAACTGCTTTACGTTCTAATGTCTTATCTAAGAATGGACGTTTTGCAACATGCTTAATGTTTTCAGTTAGTTGATGGAAAGCAACTTTACTATCGCCTAAAATACCTACATTAATTTTAAAGCGTGCACCAATATTTTCTTCGTTCGTATCGATTTGAATAGCTTTAATGTTTTTCTTAGGTAAATAGTTAACATACGGATAGTTTGTACCAGCCATAATTAGTAAGTCTGCATCTTGAATTGTTTGATAAGATGTTTTAGTACCAATTTTACCTAAGTTACCAATACTATAAGGATGATCATCAGGTAAAATTGTTTTTGCAGGTAATGTGTGAATAACTGGAATTTTTGCAGCTTCAATAAATTCACGTAATTCATCTTTAGCGTGTTGTGTACCTAAACCAATAAGCATTACTGGTTTTTTAGCTTTATCAATTAATTTAGCTGCTTTTTTAATACTTTTGAATTTTGGTGAAACTGGTTTTGGTTTAGTTGTATCAACTGCACGATTTGTAGTGTCTTTAATTTTTTGAGTTAATAAGTCATTCGGACAAATGATAACAGAGACACCTTTTTTCTCGTATGCCGTACGAATTGCTTCATTTGTAATTTCAAATACGTTATCACCTTTTTGAATTTGGTGGTGATATACAGCAACATCATCAACCATTTTAGAAATGTTTGTCTCTTGGAAGAATTTTGTACCTAATAATGTACTATTTGTTTGTCCAGCAATAATAAGTTGAGGTACATTATCCATTTTAGCATCGTACATACCATTTAATAAGTGTACAATACCAGGTCCCCCGATACTTAAAGCTACACCAATTTTACCTGTCATTTTTGTGTAACTTGCAGCAGCTAAACTCGCTACCTCTTCATGACGTACGTGATAGAATTTAAATTGATCTCTGACCGTACGTAAGCTATCAACAACAGCATCTACTGAGTCGCCAGGAATACCATATAAATGATCAATATTCCAAGTTTGTAATGCTTTAACTAATGCTTCATTTGCTTTAATTTGTGCCATTTTTACAAATAGCCTCCCTTTCTATTAATATGAGTAAATCTTTTTCCCTTTAGTAAAACAATAAAATCAGTACTGGTATAAGAACAGAACTAATGACTGCTGTTAAAATCATACCAATTGAACTGAACGCTCCTGATTCAATATCAAGCTCTAATGCTTTTGCGGTACCAAATGCGTGAGAAGCATTTCCATAAGTTAGTCCTCGCGCAATGGAAGATTTAAAACCTCCCATACGTAAAAGCATTGAACCTAAAATACTGCCGATTAAACCTGTAGTTATAATAAAGAGCACAGTAATTGTATCTGTTCCTCCCAACTCTTGAGAAACCTCTATACCTACTGCTGCTGTAATTGATCTAGGTAATAGGGTAACAATTGTGTCTTTAGAATAACCAAAGATTTTCAACGTTGTAAATACTAACACAAAATTGAGAACTACACCAGTCAACACGCTTGTGAAAATAATTGTTAAATATTTTTTTATTTTCTTTTTATTTTGATAAAGTGGGTATGCAAGACATACAACTGTAGCGTTTAAAACATGGTTAATCCAGGTACCACCTTTCATATACCCCTTATAACTTACTCCGCAAACCAATAAAACAATAATTATTGCAATTGATGCAATAAGAGCTGGATTTAATAGTGGATTTTTATATTTATCTTGAATCTTTTTGGAAATATAATATAAAACGATGGTTAATAAAATCATTAGAACTGCTTGTAAGTATTCATTCATGAGTGATCAGTTCCTTTACGTGTATTGTTTTTTTCTAGCATTTTTTCAGCGATATAACCTGATGAAAGTGCTACAAGGCATGTACCAATTATAATAACAATAAAGAATAATATATAATTCATCGTGATATTAGATGCAACATCCATAATTCCTACCACTGATGGGATAAAGAAGAAAACCATTGTTTTAAGTAAAAAGTCTGCTCCTACATTAATCCATGATTCAGGTATGATTTTAAATTGTAACAATAGGAAGAAAAGCATTAGCCCTACAATACTACCTGCTAGAGGTATATGAAGTAATTTTTGAACTTCAGTGCCTATAAAAGTAATAAGCATGATAAGGGCAAGTTGAAGTATTAACTTAATGACAAATTTTGCTTTTTCCATCAACAACACCCCTTTCTAAAAATGTGTCCAAATTGTTACTGTGTTTTTTAGTGACATTTTCCATTATAGTGTTTACTATTATATATTAAAAATATTTATTCATGATATTTTATATTCCTTAAATCTATGAAAACGCTAGCAAATTAATAGTGCTACAAAATTAATAATTGATAATAAAAAACGTAAGGCAGAATTAATCTATAATTCAAAACCCTACGTTTTCGTTGTAATATGACTTTGTGAAAATAAATCATTTCACATCTTTAACAACTTCGCTCTTTTATTAAATGCGTTGTTTATTATTATATTTATATTATTCTTCAGATAATCTTTCTTTCAAAAATTCTATCCATTTATTTGTCGCATGACTTAAACGTTTATCTTTTTTCCAAACGACACCAAGCTCCCAAGTTGTATGTGCATTTTCCAAACGTACAATTTTGACGTCATCATTAAGTAATTGTGCTATAGTGGCTGGCAATATGGAAATACCTAATTGATTAATGACAAGATTCTCAATCACATTCCATTGTGAGATTTGTGAGGCCATGTTCGGCACGAATCCTGCATTCTTCGCATTTTCAATAATTTTATCGTTGAGATAGAAATCTTCATTAAATAAAATGAAGTTCTCATCAGCTAATTCTTCCATTTCAATAGAAGATTTTTGTGCTAAAGGATGTTCTTTATTTAAAACTACAGTCAGTTCTTCTTTGTTTAAAGATATACATTCAAATTTGTGATGATCTACTGGCAATGTTGTCACACCAATATCCACTTCATCATTAAGTATAAGGTTTTCAGTCGTCTTACCACCACTTTCGATTAAGTTGTAGGTGATATTCGGATAAAGTTGATGAAAGTCTCCTAATACGCCAATAAATTTACGCATGCTCATCACTGCAGACATACTAATAGTGATGTGACCTGTTTCTAAACCATACAAACTATTAATTTCAGTGGGCAAATTATCATATAGTGCGATAATTTCTTGACATTTCTTGAAAAAAATTTTACCTGCATCAGTAAGTACTAAACTTCTTTTACTCCGGTCAAATAAAGGGACAGCCATCTCTGCTTCTATATCCTTAATTGCTTTACTGATAGTTGGTTGCGCAATATACAAAGATTTTGAAGCGTTTGTCATACCACCTTGTTTGACAACTTCAACAAAGTATTTCATGTGTTTTATATCCATGCATATCCCCCTAGTTTTTATATGATTCAATAGTAAGTTTAATTATACAATAAAATTGACCTTTCTTGCGATTAATAAATTTAAAAACTATAATTCAAAACATTTTATTTTGTTTTTCAAGTATTTTAAAAAACGAAAATATGTTACAATAAAAGCCGGCTCATATAATAAATTATGAGGTGAGATATTGAGCTTTTACGAATTTATGCAAAATTTCCTTGGTGATGACACGCCATTAGGTGAATTGGTTGATTGGATTAATCAAGATATCAATTTTCCTAAAGACGTGAAGAGCCAAAACGAAATCTTGACATATTTTCGAAATCATCCATGTCCGGAAAACATACCAGTGGCGAGTATCAAACGGGCACTAGCTGTTTTCAACCAATTCACTAAAGTATAAATTGATGTTATGACATGACTTTAACATTAACGCATACTTATATACATGGAGTTAATCATCTCGTACCTGAGTGAGATTACATTTAATATAAATGTAGTCTCTCTCTTTTTTTACTCAAACCATTATTACAATAAAAATATGTATATTTCATTAATGTTACATTTACTTTGATAATTCGTTTCTTATATTGTATAGCGCATTTTTAAATATTATTATTATTACTGTCTTTAAATAAAAACATTTTTTGGGAGAAAGAAATGAAATTTAAAAAATTATTATCACGTATTATTATCGCTACCATGATTACGTTTACTGGAACACTCTCATATCAAGCTATTGAACAAACGCATATTTCACATGCTGCTTCACATAATTATTATGGTAAAAAACAATGCACTTGGTGGGCATTTAAACGTCGTGCTCAATTAGGCAAACCTGTATCAAATCGATGGGGTAATGCTAAGAATTGGTATAGCAATGCACGTCGATCTGGTTATGCAACTGGACATAAGCCTCGCAAATACGCTGTTATGCAATCAACAAGAGGCTATTATGGGCACGTAGCAGTAGTTGAAAAAGTATATAAGAACGGAAAAATCAAAATTTCTGAATATAATTATAATGTGCCATTAGGCTACGGCACACGCATTATTAGTAAATCGTCTGCACGAAACTATAATTATATTTATTAAACAAATCAAACAAACCGTCAAATAAGTATATCCTTAAAGCTATATATCAAGATATACCCGTTTGACGGCTTTTTAATTATGATTCTCTTATATTCATCAAGATTTCTTGAGCTTTAGCAGTATTAGCTTGTGATTCATATTTGAGCGCTTCAGCTACTTGCGCAATTTCTTCACCTTTTGCACCTACAACAATCGCTAATGATTTATATTGTAAACTCATATGTCCTTGTTGTATCCCCTCAGACACTAGCGCTCTACATGCGGAGAAATTTTGTGCTAATCCAACAGCAGCAACAACTTGCCCTAGTTCCTGTGCATTTTCAACATTGAGCAAATCTAAAGAGGCTTTAGCAATAGGTAAAACTTTCGTACCTCCACCTACTGTAGCTAAAGTCATAGGAACTTCAATAGTTCCAACCAATTTATTACGTGAGCGATCATATTCCCAAGTAGCTATCCCTCTATAATGACCATCTTTGCTTGCATATGCATGAGCACTTGCCTCAACGCCTCTTGTATCATTGCCTGTAGCCAATACTACAGCATGTATACCATTCATCACACCTTTGTTATGTGTTGCAGCACGATGTATATCTACTTGTGCAAGAACCGACGCTCGTTCCATACGTTGCGCTACCACTTCGCCACTTCTCTCTCCTCTATGTAAATCTTCAATATCTATTTCTCCTTGTACTTTTACTACTGATGCTGTCGCATGATTAGATAAAATGCTCATTAAAACATTTTGATTTGAAAATTTAACTTTAAGATGTGCAGTGATTGCTTCTAATATCGTATTTAACATATTGGCACCCATAGCATCTTTAGTATCAACAAAAACCTTTAAAGATAATAATTGTTGATCAGGAAATGTATCTATTTCAATACGTTGATATCCTCCACCTCTTGCTTTAATAGAAGGGTAAGCCTCATCAGCAATTTGATGAATTTGTGATTCAATTTGATATATTGAGTTAGCTAATGAGCCTGTGTCATCTACATCATCAAAGACAATTTGTCCAATCATTAGACGTTCACTTGAAATCGTCTTAAATCCTCCACTTTGATTAACGAGTTTTGCACCATAACTTGCTGCTGCTACAACAGAAGGTTCCTCTACCATCATAGGTACTACATATTCTTTACCATCAACTATAATTTGAGGTAATAATCCTACTGGTAGTGCACCTTGGCCAATGACATTTTCAATTAAACTGTTAGCGACTTCCTCATTAATTAACGGATAATTAAGTAATATTTCATAGTTTTCATCCTCTAGCCAACCATATTCAACAAGTTCTTTTAATTTATCTTTTCGTGTTAAATGTCTAAATCCTTTATCTAAACTTTTCATTCATATACTCCTTTAAAATATCTTTATATTAATGTAGTGATGTAATCATTTATACTTCTCTTTAAATATCAACTGCCAACATTGTCTTGCACAAAAATAATTCTAAACTTTTTACAATTGTTGTAAAGCGCTTACAAATTTATTATATATTCCTGGTCATGTCTGTTATATTTCATTGTATAAAAAGAATTTTCTTTGGTATGATACTAGTGCTACTTCTAAAAAAAGAAAGGATGTCACACCTTATGAATATAGGTATAGATAAAATAAGTTTTTATGTACCCAAATATTATGTAGACATGGCTAAACTTGCAGAAGCGCGCCAAGTCGATCCTAATAAATTTTTAATTGGAATCGGTCAAACTGAAATGGCTGTGAGCCCAGTGAACCAAGATATCGTATCTATGGGAGCCAATGCTGCTAAAGATATTATAACAGAAGAAGATAGAAAGAATATTGGTATGGTTATAGTAGCAACTGAGTCTGCGATTGATAACGCTAAAGCAGCAGCCGTTCAAATTCACCATCTTTTAGGTATTCAACCCTTTGCAAGATGCTTTGAAATGAAAGAGGCTTGTTATGCAGCAACACCTGCAATCCAACTTGCCAAAGATTATCTAGCTCAACGCCCTAACGAAAAGGTTCTTGTCATTGCCAGTGATACAGCTCGTTATGGTATTCGTTCTGGTGGTGAGCCTACTCAAGGTGCCGGTGCAGTTGCAATGATGATTTCACATAACCCAAGTATTTTAAAACTTAATGATGATGCCGTAGCATATACTGAAGACGTTTATGATTTCTGGCGTCCAACGGGTCATCAATATCCCTTAGTTGCTGGTGCATTGTCGAAAGATGCCTATATCAAGTCATTCCAAGAAAGTTGGAATGAATATGCACGCCGCCATAATAAAACACTCGCTGATTTCGCTTCACTATGTTTCCATGTACCATTCACCAAAATGGGACAAAAAGCTTTAGATTCTATTATTAATCATGCCGATGAAACTACACAAGAACGTCTTAACTCTAGTTACCAAAATGCAGTTGATTATAATCGTTATGTCGGTAATATTTACACAGGGTCCTTATATTTAAGTCTCATCTCTTTATTAGAAACACGTGATTTAAAAGGCGGACAAACGATTGGTCTCTTTAGTTATGGTTCTGGTTCTGTAGGCGAGTTCTTTAGTGGAACATTAGTAGATGGGTTCAAGGAACAATTAGATGTTGAGCGCCACAAATCTTTATTAAATAATAGAATAGAGGTTTCTGTTGATGAATATGAACATTTCTTTGAGCGCTTCGATCACTTAGAATTGAATCATGAACTTGAAAAATCAAATGAAGATCGTGACATTTTCTATTTAAAATCTATTGATAACAATATTCGCGAATACCATATAGCAGAATAATCTAAACTCAATTCTTTTGCTCTTTTAATTTTTTAATATGAAATAATCAAACTTGCTGTTCATATTTACCCCTAAAAACAACGTCATATAGCTGTTTTTAGGGGCTTTTTTAATCCCACGATAATACAATTTCATCTAGTATAGACCTCTACTATTTATATACTCTTTATCTACTATTCATAGATAAAAAACGAACCCTATCCATAGATCAACATTAACAAATAACTAAAGCAATTCTATATAATGACGTATCTCAAGGTTTCGTTGTTTTTTTAGGTCTATATAAATGTGTCATATCTATTTCTTCCAATTTTAATAATTTTATTTTGTTATCTAAAGTACCTCCATATCCTGTTAAATTTCCATCCTTACCAACCACTCGATGACATGGTATAAGTATAGAAATAGGATTACTCCCAACAGCACCTCCTACAGCCTGAGCTGACATTGCTGGTTTATTCATTGCTCGACCTATTGTTTTAGCAATCTCTCCATATGTTTTAAGTTCTCTATAACGAATTGTCTGAAGTTCATTCCATACCTTCTGTTGAAAATCAGTGCCTTTTGGTGCTAACGGTACTTTTATCTCAGGATAATTCCCTTTAAAATACTCTCTTAACCATGCTTTAGTATCTTTAAAAATATCTAAAGTATCCTTTGTTTTAATTCCTTTCAAATGTTGATTGGGATATAAGACATGTGACAACGAGATGCCATCGTTTGTAATTAATTGCAATAAGCCGACGGGCGAGTCATACATTGACTGATACATATTTCACCAACTCCTTAAGTGTGTATATCATTCTAGTCATATCCTTATAAACTAACGCATTCTATCCTGAACATCATTTTATAATATAGATAATTGCTATATTTATGAAATTGGATAAACACTTGAATAAAATATGATACACCAACAACGATAACTAAAATTGAAAAATGTCATTATCTTTATATTAAGTCAATTATTGACAGTCCATACTTTAAGAAAGTCTGGAACTTTGTTTTACGTTCCAGACTCGTCAAGATTTAGAATTTAAAGTCCAAATCAACCTTTTGATTAGATGTCATTGTATTTATTGAAAATTATAAAGTTCATACCCCTTATTTTTTGCATATTCTAATGCTAGAATTTCTAAAACATTAATGAACGCAGGTTCGTCTTTTACTTTTATATATTGGAAAGTGAAGCCGTAATTATCTGCAGTAATGTCTTTTAAATGGTTTTGATTTAAGTCTTTATTTTGAGCAAAAGCTTTTCTAAATTTAGTCGTACCTGTTTCTGAATGTGAATTGTATTGTCCTAATTTTGTATACAAATCACTATTAATAGGTTGATGTGTGGATGAGTATCCTCCAGTTTGACCTACAAACACTGGTTTTTCCTCATCGAAAATCACATAGACACCAAACTTATCCTTAACTTTTTCTCTATCCTCTGGTGTAAACGCCAATGCCTTTTTATGATCATACTTAAATAATTTTTTTAGTTTCTTATGATTATCTTCTAGTAATTCATTTAATTTTTTGCTACCCTTCATACATTTATTCCTCCCAATTAGTAATTGACTTATATACATACATTTTACATGTAGTATATCACTTTTTAAAACTTTTAATCATTATTGTACGGAGGTAACATGTCAAAATTTTATCAATACAAATAACCTCTTTCATTCGTAAATACATTTCCGAATGAAAGAGGTTTGTTATTGTAATTATCTATGACTTAATATGTGGAATATTTAATTTATTTTTATGAGGTGAAGGATTCGTATCGCATTTGCAATTAGATTTACACCCACCACAATCACCTTCTTTTGAACGTTTAAAGAATTTTACTAATGTCATTGCTGTATAACCAAAAATCGCTATGAACAATATTGTATTGACTAAAATAAACACGACGAATTCATCCTTTATATAAATAATTGACTAACTTGATAGAATATAAACGTTAATATATATGCTGTTACTATTGGATAAACAACCGCTAATAATGTCCATTTCCAAGAACTTGTCTCTTTACGAATCGTTGCGACTGTTGAGATACAAGGAACGTAAAGTAAAATAAAAATCATGAATGCATAAGCTGAGAGTGGGGTGAATTGCTGTTGAATGACTTGTGTTAAACCACTTTCGCTAGAAGAGTATAAAATAGCCATAGAACTGATAATCACTTCTTTAGCAAGAAAGCCAGGTATTAAAGTCGCTCCTGCCTGCCAAGAGCCAAATCCTAAAGGTGCAATTAAATTCGCAAACCCTTGACCAATCATGTGCATAAAACTTTGATTAATTGGCACATTAACACCGTGCGGACCGATGTATGTAAGTGTCCAAATAACGACTGAACCACCAAAAATAAAGGTACCTGCTTTTTTGACAAAACCTTTTGCTTTTTCCCAAGTACTGCGCCAAAGTGTTTTAAATGATGGAACACGGTATGTCGGTAACTCCACAATAAAAACAGACTGATTATCTTTTAATATCAATTTATTCAATAACGTACTTACTAGTAAAGCGACAACTATACCTAAAATATATAAGCTTAATACAACTAGTGATTGATGTGCTGAAAAAAATGCTCCTACAAAAAGTGCATAAACCGGTAAACGTGCTGAACATGACATGAAGGGTGCAACCAATATTGTAATCAAACGTTCTTTCTCATTATCTATACTTCTTGCTGCCATAATACTTGGTACATTGCATCCAAATCCAATAATCATAGGAATAAATGATTTTCCACTTAAACCTATAGATTCCATTGTTTTATCCATTAATACAGCTATTCTTGCCATATAACCTGAATCTTCTAATAAAGAAATAAAGAAGAATAACACAACAATTTGTGGTACAAATACCAATACAGAACCCACACCAGCGATAATTCCATCTGTAATAAGATCTTGAAGAAACGACGTAATATGTAATGTATTCATGACAGATTTAATCCATTCTGATAAAGGACCACTTATATAAGCGTCTAATTGATCAGATAATGGTGTTCCTATCCATGTAAAGGTTGTTTGAAAAATAAGCCACATAATGCCTAAAAATATAGGTATACCTAGATATCTATTTAATAATAATCGATCCACTTTTGAAGTAAAGAATTGTTTATCCTCTTCGGGATATTCTACGATATCTTCCAATAGCTGATTAATGTAATCATTTCGCACAGCTTCAATTCTTTGTCGTGTTGATTGTTCTGTCGCGTTACTCAACCCTCGCTTAATGGGCTCTAACTGTTCTAAAGTCATGGTGTCGAGTTCTTGATAAATTTGAACATTGTCTATTAAATACTGTATGGCTATAAAACGTAAACGTTCAGTTGGATACATATTATCTTGTTTGATAATTGAACAAATTTGTTGAATTGCAGTTTCAATTTCAGTTCCATAATTAATCTTAAATGCACGACGTTGATGTGGTTCTAAATAATTAAGCTCTCCTAAAAGATTATGTGTCCCCTTTGCCTTTCTTGCAACAATTGGAAATACCGGTATTTTTAATTTTCTCATCAATGCCTGATAGTTAATTTTAATACCTCTTTGTGTTGCAACATCTATCATATTTAAACCAATAATCATAGGTTTGTTGAGTTCCATCAACTGTATAGTAAGATTAAGATTTCTTTTAAGCTGACATGCGTCAATAATGTTAATCATTCCTGTGAACGATGTTGACATTAAATAATCTGTGACAACCGTCTCATCTTTAGAAATAGGTGATAAATCATAAATGCCTGGTAAATCAACTAAATCACCTACATTATCTTTCAATTTTCCTACTTTCTTTTCAACGGTTACGCCACTCCAGTTACCTATATATTCATAAGAACCGGTTAACGCATTAAATAATGATGTTTTGCCTACATTAGGGTTTCCAAGAATACAGTAGCTTTGAGTCATTATAACTACTCCTCTAATGTTATGAGTCGCGCATCACGTTGTCGTAAACTTAAATATTGACCATTTACTTCAACAACGCTAGGACCGTTGAGTAAACATTTCTGTTTGATGCTAATTTCACTTCCAATATTTAAGCCTAATGCTCCTAAGCGATACAACATATTTTTATTTGCAATCCCTATATGCTTCACTCTATATTTTTTATTTTTTACTCCATTGTTTACACTAACCATATTGTTCACACCCTCTAATTAATAATCATTATCATTATCATTTAACAACAGAATATGCTTTAAACTACTTTTTTACAATAATCAATTAACAGAATGTGTGTCTTTTTTGTGAACAATACATTAATTTAAACGTTTATTCATATAGTTAATATTGATGAAATTATTATTTTTATATATGACTAAACATTCTTCTATCAATTGCAATAATCATTTCCTTTCTAAACTAAAAAGTCGTTGTAAAGTGGTTATAAGTCATCTTGCCTCATTCACGCACATTACAACGACATGTTATATATAAATTAAAACATTTCGGAAACAACTTTTTGTTCTAAGAAATTAAGTAAGTAATCTGGACTTCCTGTTTTAGCATCTGTACCAGACATCTTGAATCCACCAAATGGATGATAACCCACTACTGCTGCTGTACAGCCTCTATTCAAGTAAAGGTTACCTACATCAAATTCATTCACAGCCTTAATCCAATGTTCACGATGATTAGTAATTACGGCGCCTGTCAAACCATAGTCAGTATCATTTGCTACTTCGATAGCCTCATCAAAATCCTTGACCTTAATAAATCCTACGACTGGTCCAAAAATTTCTTCTTGCATGATACGATCCGCAGATTGTAGTCCGGAAAAAATAGTTGGTTCAACGAAATAACCGGTAGAATCATCTGTTCCACCACCAGTCTCTAGCTTGCCTTCTTTTTTACCAATTTCAATATAATTTTTAATTTTATCAAATTGTTTTTGATTAATTACCGGCCCCATAAATGTGTTCTGTTCAGTATTACCTAAAGTTAATTTTTGAGTTAATTGAATTGCTTTTTCCAATATTTCATCATGTACATCTTGATGGACTATGGCACGAGAACACGCAGAGCATTTTTGACCAGAGAAACCAAAAGCAGATGTAACAATTGCTTCAGCTGCTAAATCTGTATCTACATTATTATCTACAACTATCGCATCTTTGCCACCCATCTCTGCAATAACACGTTTTAAAAACTGTTGTCCTTCTTGCACTACAGCACTACGTTCATAAATACGTGTGCCTGTAGCTCGGGATCCTGTAAATGTGACAAAATGTGTCTCTTTATGGTCGACTAAATAATCTCCAATTTCTTTTGGATCACCAGGAACAAAATTTACAACACCTTGTGGTAAACCTGCTTCTTCTAATATCTCCATTAATTTATAAGCAGTCAAAACTGTATCCTCAGCAGGCTTTAATAATACAGTGTTACCTGCAACAACAGGAGCTAAAGTTGTCCCAGCCATAATTGCAAATGGAAAATTCCATGGTGGAATTGTCACTCCTGTACCAATAGGCTTATAAAAATAACGATTATGTTCACCCTCTCTGTCTAATACTGGTTTACCATCTGCAAGTTCCATCATTGATCTTGCATAATATTCTATAAAATCGATACCCTCAGCCGCATCTCCAACTGCTTCATCCCAAGGCTTGCCAGCTTCATAAACCATAATAGCGGAAATTTCTTCTTTTCGACGACGGATAATTGCTGCTACACGTAACAATAATTCTGCACGGTCCTTATGCGACCACTTCTTCCATGATTGATACGCATGATTTGCTGATTCGAAGGCTTTTTCAACATCATCTTGCGTTGCTTTAGACACTTTCGCAATGAGTTGTGATGTATTCGCAGGATTCACTGAACTAAAAGTATCAGTTTTAGTAAGTTTTTCTCCGTTAATCACAAGTGGTATGTCTTGTCCTAGTTGCGCTTTTACTTTCCTTAATTCTTCATTAAAACGCTCAACATTTGCCTGTACTGAAAAATCAATACCAGGTTCATTTTTGAAAGGTACTACCATTCTTAATTACCCCCTATGAATTTATCTTTTCTACCATCCTTTGTGCATAAAGGTATGACTAGTCATCTTCTTTTATTTTAAAGATTTTTCTTCGCCATAACCTTTGTCTTATTTTACTATGTAAGCTCACATATTTGCAAACGCTTTCATTTTGAAATGAGTGACTTTTCAAAACGTATAATTTTCGTTTTCTATAAATAAATTTACAGTTTTAAACATTACCTATGTTTAGACATCTCATTTAACTTATACTTTTCATGGAAGATTTTTTTTAATTAATCGCTACATAGACTTATTCTTATGTTCACTTTCAATACACATAAACATTTATTCGATTATTGTATAGACATCTAATAGAATAAATTCTATCAAAATGATACTCTTTTCACACATCTCCTCGTCATATTACATCTATAAAGTCGTTTAATTTCAACTAATCTTCTCTTAAAGATTTAGCACTACTCAGAATGCCAAACATCAGCTCCAAGTAGTGCTATTAATTTTGTTAAGATGTGATAAAATCGCCACCATTGACATGAATGACTTGACCAGTAATATAGGAACTATCTGCATGTGTTGCTAAGAAGACATAAGAAGGTGCAAGTTCTGCTGGTTGTCCACGACGGCCCATCGGCGTTTCGCCACCTTGATGTTCTACTTTCTCTTCATCAAATGTCGCAGGAATTAAAGGTGAATAGATTGGGCCGGGCGCAACGGCGTTAACCCGAATTCCCTTTTCCATTAAAGTAGTAGCAAGAGAACGAGTAAACGATACTATGGCACCTTTTGTAGCTGAATAATCAATGAGATGTCCCGATCCTCTATATGCTGTAACACTTGTAGTGTTAATAATTGTATCTCCTTCAGATAGGTAAGGTACTGCTGACTGGGATAAAAACATCATGCCAAAAATATTCGTCATAAAACTTTCTTTCACTTGTTGTGGAGTGATATCTTCAAAATGATCGCGTGGAAATTGTACGCCACCATTATTTACTAATATATTTAAACCACCGAAGTCATTTATGACGTCTTTGATTAACTTTTGAGATTGGTTTTCATCTTTTAAGTCATGGGCATAAGCTTTAGCTTTTACACCAATTTCTTGAAGTCGATTAACAGTGTCTTTGGCATCTTGATGTTCGTCATAATAACCAATAGCAACATTTGCCCCTTCTTTAGCGTATAGTATTGCTATCGCACGTCCAATACCTGAATCTCCTCCTGTTATTAGAGCAACTTTATTTTCTAACTTTCCTGCTGCTTTATATTCTTCTAATTCTGCAATGGGTTTAGGTTCCATATCCGCTTCAATACCAGGTTGTCTATTTTGAGTATATCCTTTGATTTTGTTGTGAAATTTTAATAAATTCACTTCTCATCACCTCAATTTATGTTTTACATTTAAATTCCCATAAGGTTTTATCATCAAACACGTACAGCAATTATATTAGAAAATCTAATATGCTATTGCTTAATCAAACTAAGGAATGAGTCAATATCCATTCTATAGACGCATGTTTATCATCATAAAAAAATGTACACTCATATATAATTCAATAAAGGAGTTGTATCCTATGAGAAAAATACTTAAGGGAATTATATTATCATTAATAATCATCGGCTTAATCAAAACGTTCAATGAATACGATGTTATACATTGTGCAAATCATTATTTCGAACAAATCAAAAGTGGAAAAATGATTGAAGATATCAAAATAGACCATTTCAATAATTATCATAATATTAATTTTGAAAACCTAAATCCTTCTGACTTTTTCTAACGCTTATGCAATACTAATTGAGAAAAAGATAAGAACATGATGTTATGCATTGTTTCCTATTAATAAATTAAACGATGTATTTTGTTATTTTTATCCATTAATTATTTATACCTATATAGATTTATTGATTAATTTTTCTTAAAGGTAACACATAATACAATCCCATAATATATATGAGCTAAGCAGTTGACTTGTATACCTATAGGGGGTATATTAGATGTGAAATGGAGGCATTTAGATGGCGAATACAACGTTGACTTTGGATATTATTGGTATGACATGTGCTGCGTGCTCAAATCGCATTGAAAAGAAATTGAATCGTATGAATCATGTTCAAGCTAAAGTGAATCTGACTACTGAGAAAGCAACTATCGACTATGAGTCTGACGATTATCATCTCGAAGATTTTGTAGAGCAAATTCAAAGTCTCGGCTATGATGTTGCTGTTGAGCAAGTAGAATTAAATATAAATGGTATGACATGTGCTGCATGTTCTAATCGTATAGAAAAGGTTCTGAATCAAACGCAAGGTGTACAACAGGCAACAGTAAATTTAACTACCGAACAAGCACACATCAAATATTACCCTAGTGCTACGAACACGGAAGCATTAATTAAACGTATTCAAAATATTGGATACGATGCTGAAACTAAAACTTCATCAAAAGCGCAATCAAATCGTAAAAAACAAGAGTTAAAACATAAACGCAATAAATTAATCATTTCAGCTATTTTATCATTGCCACTATTACTAGTAATGGTGGTGCATATCTCACCTATTTCCATTCCATCCATTTTGGTCAATCCTTGGGTACAATTAATTCTTTCGACACCTGTCCAATTTATTATTGGTTGGCAATTTTACGTTGGCGCGTATAAAAATTTACGAAATGGTTCAGCTAACATGGATGTATTGGTTGCTGTTGGTACCAGTGCCGCATATTTTTATAGCATTTACGAAATGATGATGTGGCTCACACATCAAACACATCACCCACATTTGTATTTTGAAACAAGTGCTATTTTAATTACGTTAATTCTTCTTGGTAAATATTTAGAAGCACGTGCCAAATCACAGACTACCAATGCATTAAGCGAATTGTTAAATTTACAAGCAAAAGAAGCACGTGTAATTAAAGAAAATAAAGAAATTATGCTTCCACTTGATAAAGTTAAAGTCGGAGATACTTTACTAATTAAACCCGGCGAAAAGATACCTGTAGATGGCAAAGTCACTAAAGGAGATACTTCCATAGACGAATCCATGCTAACTGGTGAGTCTATACCTGTTGAAAAAAGTAGTGGCGATTCAGTGATTGGATCTACCATGAATAAAAATGGTTCAATCATGATTGAAGCAACTCAAGTAGGTGGTGATACTGCATTATCACATATAATTAAAGTGGTTGAGGATGCTCAAAGTTCTAAAGCACCGATTCAACGCTTAGCTGATATTATTTCTGGATATTTTGTTCCGATTGTGGTTAGCATTGCGGTTATTACTTTTATCATATGGATTATATTCGTTCACCCTGGACAATTTGAACCTGCACTTGTTTCAGCAATATCTGTTTTAGTTATTGCTTGTCCGTGTGCACTTGGTTTAGCAACACCTACATCTATTATGGTGGGTACGGGACGTGCTGCAGAAAATGGCATATTATTCAAAGGAGGCCAATTTGTAGAACGCGCACATTATGTTGATACAATCGTGCTAGATAAAACAGGTACAATTACTAATGGGCAACCCGTAGTAACTGATTATGTTGGTGACAATGAAACATTACAACTTTTAGCAAGTGCTGAAAATGCTTCAGAACACCCTCTTGCTGATGCCATTGTTACTTATGCTAAAAATAAAGGTCTTAATTTACTTGATAATGACACTTTTAAATCAGTTCCCGGACATGGCATTAAAGCTACGATTCATCAACAACAAATCCTTGTAGGTAATCGAAAATTAATGAATGATTACAATATATCTATTAGTAATAAATTAAATAATCAATTAAATCACTATGAATATTTAGGTCAAACGGCGATGATGATTGCCGTGGATAATCAAATTAATGGAATCATTGCTGTTGCTGATACAGTAAAAAATGATGCTAAACAAGCGATAAAAGAGCTTAGAAATATGAATATCGACGTGGTTATGTTGACTGGTGATAACAATCGAACAGCTCAAACCATCGCAAAACAAGTTGGCATTGAACATGTCATTGCAGAAGTATTGCCCGAAGAAAAGGCACATCAAATCTCTTTATTACAAGACAAAGGTAAACAGGTTGCCATGGTCGGCGATGGAATTAATGATGCGCCTGCACTTGTAAAAGCCGATATTGGAATGGCTATTGGCACTGGAGCTGAGGTAGCGATTGAAGCAGCAGATATTACGATTCTTGGTGGTGACTTGCTATTAGTTCCAAAAGCTATCAAAGCAAGTAAAGCTACGATTAAAAATATTCGACAAAATTTATTTTGGGCATTTGGATATAACGTAGCTGGCATCCCAATAGCTGCTTGTGGTTTATTAGCACCTTGGATTGCTGGTGCTGCTATGGCATTAAGTTCTGTTAGCGTAGTTACGAATGCATTAAGACTGAAAAAAATGAAACTATAGCATATATAAGATGATGATAAATATCTTACAAAATGATTTACTTTCTAAACAATTTATACAGAAAGCTTTAAAAATTTACATTTGAGCTTTATGATAGTATGTAATATGTGGAGTAAAAAGGAGTGATAATGATGACACAAAAAATCATAAAAGTTGAAGGTATGAGTTGCGAACATTGTAGAAACGCCGTAGAATCGGCACTAGCTAAACTAAATGGCGTATCAAGTGCTGAAGTAAATTTAGATGAAAATCATGTACGCGTTGAGTATAATGATTCAAAAGTTACATTTGACAATATGAAAGAAGCAATTGAAGAACAAGGTTATGATGTTAAATAATCGCTAATGTTAAAAAGCATAAAGGGAATGCTTCTCTCT
Source organism: Staphylococcus sp. HMSC34G04 (assembly GCF_001838765.1). NCBI lineage: Bacteria > Bacillati > Bacillota > Bacilli > Caryophanales > Staphylococcaceae > Staphylococcus > Staphylococcus sp. HMSC34G04. The sequence continues at coordinate 2,539 of NZ_KV838705.1, read as the reverse complement.
CCCCTTTATGCTTTTTAATTTACTCTTAACTGTGTCGTGCCAGTATTTAATACTTCCATTGTTGCATCTAAAGCATCAAAAATCAGATGTTGGATTGCCGCTTCAGTATAAAATGCTATGTGCGGTGTAACAATAATATCTTCTCTAGTAATTAATTCCTCTAAAAGTGGGTCATTCAAACCGTCTTCACTTCTATCTGTCGTATATACGCCAACCTCATATTCATAAGTATCAAGTGCCGCACCTTTAATTTGACCTTGATCTATTGCAGATAACAAAGCCTTGGTATCTACTAAGGATCCTCTAGCACAATTTACAAACACAGCACCCTTTTTAAACATTTGAAACATATTTTCATTAAACAGGTAGTTGTTATACTGTGTTGACGGCATATGTATTGTGACGATATCTGCATCTTGAATAGCCTCATTTATACTTTGTTTATAGGTGACGTAAGGTTTCACATGTTCACTTGGAAATGGATCATACGCTACAACGTCACATAGATATCCTTCTGAGAATATTTGTGCAACAATGCCACCAATATGTCCCGTGCCAATAACCGCTACCTTTAAATCTTTGATAGATTGAGATAAAATTGATGCCTCCCACCTAAAATCATGCAATCTCATTTTTCTTTGAATATGATTAAAGTGACGTACAATATTGATGGCTTGAGTCACGGTAAATTCAGCAATGCTTCGAGGTGAATATGAAGGCACATTAGATATAATAAGACCATATTTAGATGCTAACTCTAAATCATAACCATCAAATCCAGCACTTCGTTGAGCAATCTGCCGAATTCCAAGTTGATTTAATTTATTATAAATTGTTTCTGATAATGGTAATGTTTGAGACAGTGATAGTCCATCAAATCCTTCAATAGATTGGACATTGTCTTCAGTTAACTGTTCTTTCGACATCTCCACCTCCACTTCATGTTGTTGTGACCACATTTCAATGTAAGGTTCATCTTCTTGTCTGACACCCATTAATTTAATTTTAGTCATTTTATAACTCCTTTATCTTTCATACAAATACCGTAACTGTGCTAAGCGATTCGCCGCTTCTTCTAATTGTTTATCATCGAGCGCCAATGAAATCCTCACATATTGATTACCATTTTCACCAAATGGTTTACCAGGTGCAACTAAAATTGACTTTTCTTTTAATAACAACTGTTCGAATGCTTCACTATCATAACCTGGGGGTGTATGTAACCAAATGTAAATACCTCCCTTAGAGTGAACAAACGGTAAATGTGCACGTTGTAGTTGTGATTCAAAATTATCACGTCTACGTCTAAATATTTCATTTTGCTTTTCTAAAAATTCATCATAATGATTGAGTGCGTATGTAGCAGCATCTTGAAGCGCTCCAAACATACCTGCATTTGTATGAGTTTGATATTTCTTTAACGCTTGAATCATTTTTTTATTCCCAACAGCAAAACCAACACGAAAGCCTGACATATTATAGCCCTTAGATAAAGAGAATATCTCGATAGCAACATCTTTTGCATTATTAGAAGCTAATATGCTTGGATTTTTGGCGTCAAATCCAAAAGCACTATATGCAAAGTCATGAACTATCTTTGTTTGAGTACCTTTAAAGCGATGAATTGCTTCATCAAAAACATCTTGTGTGGCTGTCGAACCGGTAGGATTATTAGGATATGTTAAATAAATTAGCTTAGTCTTTTCAAGAACTTTAGCATTTATAGTATTCCAATTCGGCAAATAATTTGGTGGCGACAATTTTAAAGGGAGTGGCTTAGCATCAGCTAACATGACCCCCGCTAAATAATCTGTATATCCCGGATCTGGTAAAAGTACGATTTCACCAGGATTAACAACACAAGTAGGTAATGCAACAAGACCATTTTTAGTCCCATATAAAATACAAACTTCATCTTCTTTGTCTAATTCAACATCGTAATGTCTTTGATAGAAGTTAACAATCGCTTGTTTAAAGGCATCTTTGCCGTGGAATGGACCATACTTTTGATTTTCTGGAATACATAGCGCCTCTGAAAAATGATTGATAATACCTTTTGGCGTTTCTCCATCTGGAATTCCAACTGCCATATTTATAAGTGGTAAAGGACCATGTTCAACTTTTTGGCCCATTGTTTTGCCAAAGTAACTATCAGGAATTGAAGCTAGCCTTTCTGACATTTCCATGCTATGCCTCCTCATTAAAATAATCTAATTAGTAAGTACTTTATATTATAACAATAGTTAGAATTTTCTGAAATAAAAAAGAGTTATATCTCGTAAACTACTGAAGCATCCGGAAAAAGCACTAGTGAACCATATCAAAAAATGATTGGTTGTCCAAACAGGTTAATTTTGCGTTCCATTTTTTGGAAATTCCGTCATTCGGTACACAGCAATGTTAAAACTTTGTGATATTAAACTTATTAGAAATTAAAAAAGCATTAAACAACATCATACAATGTTAGTTTAATGCTTTAAATATCAGTATATTATTAATCATATATAATTAGTGAATATAATTATATGAAGCAGCTTGG
>NZ_KV838704.1:0-29562 GCF_001838765.1 Staphylococcus sp. HMSC34G04 | reverse complement strand
TTATATAATTCCCACTAATTGGGGTCAGTCTACAACTGATGTCTCAGGGTTTTCATCATATACTTATAATATTTTTCTTATGCCCAACCTCTATATCTTGCCGCTTCAGCAGTACGTTTAATACCTACTATATATGCTGCTAACCTCATATCAATTTTTCTATTTTGTGACAATTCATAAATCGTATCAAATGCTGTTACTAACTTTTCACGTAGTTTGTCATTGACTTCTTCTTCAGTCCAATAATAACCTTGATTATTTTGTACCCACTCGAAATAAGATACAGTCACACCCCCTGCACTTGCAAGTACATCCGGCACTAGTAATATATCTCTTTCTGTTAAAATACGTGTTGCTTCAGGTGTCGTAGGGCCATTAGCAGCTTCAACAACAATACTTGCTTTAATATCGTGCGCATTATCTTCAGTGATTTGATTAGAAATTGCAGCAGGAACAAGGATGTCACAATCCAATTCGAATAATTCTTTGTTAGAAATTGTATCTTCGAATAGATTTGTAACTGTACCGAAGCTATCACGTCGATCTAATAAATAATCTATATCAAGTCCATTAGGGTCATGTAAGGCTCCATATGCATCACTTATACCAACTACTTTAGCACCTAAATCGTATAAGAATTTAGCTAAGAAACTACCTGCATTGCCGAAACCTTGAATCACAATTTTGGCATCTTTAATATCCATGCCACGACGTTTTGCCGCTTGTTCAATTGCAATGACTACACCTAAAGCTGTAGAGCGATCACGTCCTTGAGATCCACCTAATACAATAGGTTTGCCTGTTATAAAACCTGGCGAATTAAATTTATCTAATGCACTATACTCATCCATCATCCAAGCCATAATTTGAGAGTTTGTAAAAACATCTGGTGCTGGAATATCTTTGTTAGGGCCAACAAATTGAGATATAGCCCTTACATATCCTCGAGATAAACGCTCAACTTCGTGTATACTCATTTGACGCGGATCACAAACAATACCGCCTTTACCCCCACCATAAGGTAAATTAACAATGCCACATTTTAAAGTCATCCACATTGATAAAGCCTTCACTTCTTCTTCATCAACTTCTGGATGGAAACGAACGCCACCTTTAGTAGGGCCAACTGCATCATTATGTTGTGCACGGTATCCAGTAAATGTTTTAACTGTCCCATCGTCCATTCGTACTGGAATGCGCACTTGTAAAAATCTAATTGGTTCTTTTATAAGGTCATACATACCATCATCAAAGCCCAATTTGTGTAATGCTTCTTTAATAATCCCTTGAGTGGAAGTTACTAAATTATTATTCTCAGTCATGATCCTATTCGCCTCTTTTTACTAAATGATTTCGCTTTCATTCGTAATTGTAACACAATTGAAAGCATTTTAAAGATTTTCTAAATTAATTGTTACAACTATTTGAACCTATGCAAATACACTCTTAATCTTCTCTAAAGCCATGTCTAACTCTTCTTTCGTTATCACTAATGGAGGTGCAAATCTAATAACGGTGTCGTGAGTTTCTTTACATAATAATCCTTGTTCTTTCAAAGCTTCACAATATGGTCTGGCACTTTCATGTAATTCAATACCGATAAATAATCCTCGTCCCCTAACTTCTTTAATAGATGGATGCTCAATTTTTTTCAATTCAGACTTAAAATATTCTCCTAATTCTAATGAACGACCAGGTAAATCCTCGTCAATAATGACATCTATAGCTGCAATAGAAACTGCACACGCTAGTGGATTTCCACCAAATGTAGAACCATGTGAGCCAGGAGTAAATACATCTAATACCTCATTATCTGCAAGAACTACCGAGATAGGAAATACCCCTCCACCTAACGCTTTTCCTAAAATATAAACATCCGGTTTTACATGATCCCAATCCGTTGCAAATAATTTTCCTGAACGTCCTAATCCTGCTTGAATTTCATCAGCAATAAATAAAATTTGATGTTCATCACATAATTCTCTAATTGTTTTCAAATATCCTTCTGGTGGTACGTTAATCCCTGCTTCTCCCTGTATAGGTTCTACTAAAATTGCTGCTGTATTTTTATTAATTGCTGCTTTTAATTGATTAACGTCACCAAACTCAACTTTTCGAAAGCCATCTAACAATGGACCATAGCCTCGTTGATACTCAGCTTCTGAAGACAACGATACTGGTGCCATCGTACGTCCATGGAAATTACCATTAAAGGCGATTATTTCAGCTTTGTTCGGCTCAATACCCTTAACATCATAAGCCCAACGACGAGCAGCTTTTAAAGCTGTTTCAACCGCCTCGGCTCCTGTATTCATAGGCAATGCTTTATCTTTACCTGCGAGTTTACATATTTTCTCATACCATTGACCTAAATTATCACTATGAAAAGCGCGTGATACTAACGTGACTTTATCTGCTTGATCTTTCAATGCTTGAATAATTCTTGGGTGTCGATGACCTTGATTCACTGCCGAGTAAGCCGAAAGCATATCCATATACGTGTTACCTTCCGGATCTTTCACCCATACACCCTCTGCTTCAGAAATAACAATTGGAAGTGGAACGTAGTTATGCGCCCCATAGTGATTTGTTAAGTTAATAATTTTTTCAGATTGAGTCATAAAATCTCCCCTTCGTTTTCGAATAAAAACTTATTAACAATATCATAACTGATTTCTATCGACTCTCAAACTTATTTTTTAATATAACAATAAAATGAATCAATATCGTCATAATCGACAAATTGAATTGTATGAAACAGACTAAATCTTGATGCAAAACATATATGTAAGCCCTTACATTTATAATGACATAACGACTCTATCATTGACAAGTTATATCGTTAATAAACATTAATTTCAATAAAGTAAAAATCATAAAATGCTCTATAATAAAAACCCCTAATGTTGGTTTAACATTAGGGGGAATAGATACATTCAGATATACCATTCAATTATTTGTCTTTTCGAGGTAACGGGTAGAATCCTTGATTAAACTGTTCCCAAAGATTTGGTGTTAGATAATGTTGGTCTTCACGATTAGGATCAAAAGCATTTATAATTTCATCTTCTCGTCCTTCTTTAATTTTAGCAACAAAATCATAATCAAGTAGAATTTCACGACCTAACGCAACAAATTCAACTCCAATGTTCTCAACAGCATTTAGTGCATCTTCAGCTGTAAAGACAGAACCTATACCAATAAGTGGCATACGTCCATTTATCCATTGATGAATAAGTTTCAAGCGATTTTCACCTTTATATTTACCTTCTCGCGTCACTGAGTTAACATCCATTAATGACACATGAATATAATCAAGTGGTTTATTTGCGATTTGGTGAATTAATTCTTCAGTTATCTCCATTGAAATACCTGGTGATTCCGCTTCTTCAGGTGACAATCTATAACCAATAATAAAATCATCATTTGCATGAGCTTTTTTAGCTTTAACAACTTCATCTATAACAGCAACAGGGAATTTATAGTTATCAGCCCAAACATCATTTCTTCTATTATAGTAAGGAGAAACAAATTGGTGAATAAGATAATGGTTTGCGCCATGAATTTCAACGCCATCAAAACCTGCTTCAATTGCTCTTCTAGTTGCTTCACCAAAGTCTCTAATAGTTTGTTCAATTTCTTCAGCAGTCATCTCACGAGCATCATGTTCTTCTTGCTGACCAAAACTTTTAAGAGAAATAGCACTTGGTGCAACAACATCTCCATCAGGTGTTAACTCTGGTAAAGCTTGAGCACCTCCATGATGAATTTGGACTATTGCTTTCGCACCATTTTTCTTCATAACTTGAGCAAGTTCTTTTAACCCTTCGATATCTGAGTCATGTGCAACAGAAGGTTGACCAGGAAATGCTTTACCTACATCATTGACATTACTTGCGGCATTAATTGCAATCCCTACATCTTTGGAACGTTTCTCAATGTAAGGTAATTCTATATCCGAAATTGTTCCATCATCATTTGATGAAGTATGTGTAAGAGGAGCTAAAACAAAACGATTTCTTACCTCAACACCATTAGGTAGTGTTAAAGATTTAAATAAAGGTTCATATTTATTATTCATATTTTTAATACTCTCCTTGCTTAATGATGTTATGACTATAGCATGCTAGTTACATACTATTCTAATTATTTGCTTACAAATTATTTATTCCCCAATTATAAAAATGTTAAGAATAGTTAATTACATTCAACAAATAAATAATAATTGTCTAAAATTCTTTTATTTCCCCTTATTGAAATCATCGTTTATCCAAAATAATTGTTAAATTTAATTAATAAAAAACGACAATCCTAACAACACATTGTTGTTTAAAGATTGTCGTTATCATGTGATTGATTACATATATCGTAACATCACATGTTGGCACGAATTGACAGTCGTTTAGTCATTGTGAATTGCACGTTTTGACTGTTTGATCCAGACCGGTAAGCGTTCTTTAAGTGTTTGAAACCCATACTTTTCTGTTTCTCTAATTTCATCTAAGACAGACTGTTTTTCTTTTTTACGCTCATAATTTTTAAAGTAATCATTATCTTTTAAGGACAAATTTAATTTACCTTCATCATCAATTGATAATATTTTTGCTTTAACAACCTGTCCTTCAGATAGAAATTTCTTTAAGTTATGGACATAATCATCCATAATTTCTGAGATATGGATAAGCCCTTCAGTATGGTCAGGGGTCTCAACAAATGCGCCATACGGTTGAATACCAGTCACACGTACCTTGATATGTTGACCTACTTTGTAGTGATGATTCAACTTGATAACCCCTTATTTCGATTTTCTTAACACTCATATCATAGCATAAATCAAATATCTCGACTAACTATAACCATAATAAAATTCATTAAATTTTAAAAACTGGATCCTTATTGTATTGTTTTGCAAATGAATCTATAAACTAATGGATTAAAATTATCATTCAAATATATGTTTTTCTAATAGATTTAATGAGTAAAGAGCATTGGAATTCGAATTGTGAAATATTACATCAAACCCTTTTACATTGTCTATAGCATTTTATTCTAAGAATCAAGGTAAAGTTAAAAATATTTTGGTATCATTTTCTAACCAAGTTATCAATTATCATTATATTAAAATACCTGAGACAAAATTTGCCTCAGGTTATAAATTATTGATTGGATTTTATCTCTGAAAATAAATACTGACTTCATACACTTTATACAATACAACAAAACTTATAGTTGCAATTAATGAATAAATTATTCTTCTACATCTATCGATTCAATGACTACATCATAAACAGGTTTGTCTTGAGCACCAACTTTAGTATTTGCAATATCTTCTAAAGTTGATTCACCCTCAATCAGTTGACCAAATACTGTATGTTTTTGATCTAACCATGGTGTACCACCTTTTTCACCATATGCTTCTACAATAGGTTGAGGCCATCCACCATCTGCTAATTGACTTAACATATTTTCAGGCACTTCCTTCATTTGGACTATAAAGAATTGAGATCCATTTGTATTAGGACCTGCATTAGCCATTGATAATGCACCGTAAAGGTTAAAAGCTTCTAGAGAAAATTCATCTTCAAAAGCACTACCATAAATACTTTCTCCACCCATACCAGTTGCAGTTGGGTCCCCACCTTGTACCATGAAATCATTGATAACACGGTGGAACGTTACACCATCATAGTACTTATTTTTTGAATGTGTCACAAAGTTTTCAACTGTCTTTGGAGCAATGTCGGGAAATAATTTAAACGTCATGTCACCTTTATTTGTATGCATAACTACTTTAATTTCGTTATCTTGAATCTCTTTATTTAACTGAGGATAGTTCGTCATTTCAATTCTCCATTCGTGTTATGATATAAACATATATTAACATATATGAAAGGAAGTAATATAGGATGTTATATCGATTTTCTCACAAGACAGGCGTTTATGGGGTAAGTATCAAAGAGGAAACTGGAAATCAAATACTCGTACAAGTTGAACAAGTAATCAAACATCCCAAACAAGGTGATTTACACCATCCCAATGAAACAGAAGGCGTCTTTTTTCATGAACGTAAAGCTTTAAGCCATTTTGAGAAACGTTACGCAACACCTTCTCAACTTCGTGAGTTTAATGTCGAGGCCATACCTTATGAAGACTCACTTCAACATGCTATTACACATCTTGAGAATCAATTAAAAAAAGAGGAGACAGATTATTCACGATTGTCTTTAAATAATTTAAATCGTTTAAAAGAAGATTACGCTATTCAATATAAAAGACACTTCGACTAATCCATATTAAAACTTTAGTAATAAAGCGAAATAATTATTCATATAGTTAAAATTTTTGAATAAATTTTGACGAGTTTCTTCTTATTTAAAAGAGTCTTTAAATCAAGAGCTTCAAGCAGTTACATAGTTTTTCAGAAGAAGCGCATTGATGTATAATATGTGTCGTAAATAAATTTTAAAGGAGGAAAACATAGTGAGTTTGTTACATATTGCGGTACTATTACCGTTAATATTTGCACTCATTATTCCATTCCTATACCGGTTCGTTAAACGTATACACTTAGGATGGTTTGTATTACCTGTTCCTATTGTCTTATTTATATATTTCATATCATTGATTTCAATGACGATGTCAGGTAATAACGTAATGAAAAACTTAAATTGGATGCCACATATTGGAATGAATTTCAATTTATATGTGGATGGTCTCGGATTATTATTCAGTTTGCTTATCACTGGCATAGGAAGTCTAGTGGTTTTATATTCTATCGGATATTTAAGCAAATCAGAACAACTCGGGAATTTTTACTGTTATTTATTACTATTTATGGGTGCAATGTTAGGAGTTGTACTCTCTGATAATTTTATTATTTTATATTTATTTTGGGAGTTAACTTCTTTCTCTAGCTTTTTATTAATTTCTTTCTGGAGAGAAAAAAAAGCTTCAATTTATGGTGCTCAAAAATCTTTAATCATTACCGTATTAGGTGGCTTGAGCATGCTAGGTGGTATCATTTTACTTTCCCTAGCTACCGATACTTTTAGTATTCAGACTATGATTTCAAAAGCAAGTGACATTCAAAATAGTCCTTTCTTTATCTTAGCAATGATACTTTTTATGATTGGTGCATTTACAAAATCTGCACAAGTACCTTTTTATATTTGGTTGCCAGATGCTATGGAGGCGCCTACGCCAGTAAGTGCATACCTTCACTCTGCAACGATGGTAAAAGCAGGACTATATTTAATCTCAAGAATCACACCTATTTTTGCAATATCCGAAGGTTGGGTATGGACAATTACAATTGTTGGTTTAATCACCCTATTCTGGGCATCACTTAATGCAACAAAACAACAAGATTTAAAAGGTATTTTAGCTTTCTCAACTGTGTCTCAACTAGGGATGATTATGTCTATGCTTGGTATTGGTGCTGTAAGTTATCATTATCAAGGCGCTAATAGTCAACTTTATGTTGCTGGATTTGTTGCTGCCATATTTCATTTAATTAATCATGCCACATTTAAAGGTGCACTATTTATGATTACAGGTGGTATTGATCATTCAACTGGTACACGTGATGTTAAAAAGTTGGGCGGTTTACTTACAATCATGCCTATCTCATTCACGCTTACAGTTATTACAACATTAAGCATGGCTGGTGTACCGCCTTTTAATGGCTTTCTATCAAAAGAGAAATTCTTAGAGTCGATGATTAATGTTACACATTTAAATTTAATGAGTTTAAATACTTTAGGTATACTTTTACCAATTATTGCCATTATCGGTAGTATTTTCACATTTGTATATTCAATTAAATTTATATTGCATATATTCTTTGGTTCTTATAAACCTGAAGCACTGCCAAAACAAGCACATGAATCTTCAATGTTAATGCTTATTTCACCTATCATTTTAACATCACTAGTTATAGTATTCGGTTTATTCCCAAGTATATTAACGCAATCTATTATAGAGCCGGCATCTGAAGCAGTTAGTCAAACGTCAAATATAACTGCTGAGTTCCATTTATTCCATGGTATAACTCCAGCATTCTTATCAACAATAGGTATTTATATTATAGGTATTTTATTGCTAATTTCATTTAGTTATTGGATTCGTTTATTACAAGCACATCCATATCAGTTAACGTTGAATCATTGGTATGACACTTCAGGCCGTCGTATTCCAGGATATTCCGAAAATATAACAAATAGTTATGTTACAGGTTTTTCTAGAAATAATTTGGTGATTATCTTAGGTATTCTCATTGCTTTAACTTTTGTTACTGTCATCAGTGTACCCTTTAGTATTGACTTTAAAAACGTGAGTCATTTACGCGTATTTGAAGGTGCAACAGTATTGTTTTTACTGATTGCTTCAACTTTCATTATATTTGCAAAATCACGTTTGTTTAGCATTATTATGTTAAGCGCTGTGGGTTACGCTATATCAGTATTATTTATTTTCTTTAAAGCGCCCGACTTAGCATTAACACAATTTGTAGTGGAATCTATTTCTACAGCATTATTCTTACTATGCTTTTATCACCTACCTAATTTAAATCGCTACAATGAAAAACCTACTTTTAAACTGACAAATGCTGTAATTTCAATTGGAGTAGGATTATCAGTGATTATTTTAGGATTAATTGGCTATGGTAATAGACACTTTGAATCTATTACTAAATTCTACCAAGAACATGTTTTTGATTTAGCACATGGTAAAAATATGGTAAATGTCATTCTCGTAGATTTCCGTGGTATGGATACTTTATTCGAGTCATCTGTACTAGGTATTGCAGGTTTAGGCGTATATACAATGATTAAATTACGATTAAAACAAAAAAATCAATCAAGTGAGGTGAATGACCATGAATAGACAACAAAATAACCTTATGTTTCAATACGCTGCCGTGATTATTTTCTTCATGGTCATTGTGTTCGGCTTTTCACTATTTTTAGCCGGACATTATACACCAGGTGGCGGTTTCGTTGGTGGTTTGCTTTTCGCTAGTGCATTATTAGTTATTACAATTGCATATGATGTAAAAACTATGAGAAAGATTTTTCCTTTAGATTTTAAAATCTTAATTGGTATTGGTTTATTATTTTGCGTGGGTACACCATTAACAAGTTGGTTCATGTCTAAAAACTTTTTTACACATGTCACTTTTGACATCCCTTTGCCTTTACTTGAACCTATGCACATGACGACAGCGATGTTTTTTGATTTTGGTGTTTTATGTGCAGTTGTAGGAACTATTATGACTATAATTATTTCGATTGGAGAGAACGAATAGTGGAAATTATCATGATTTTTGTTAGTGGTATTCTCACATCTATAAGTGTCTATCTCGTTTTGTCTAAAAGTTTGATACGTATCATTATGGGGACTACACTACTAACTCATGCCGCAAATTTATTTTTAATTACTATGGGAGGTTTAAAACACGGAACTGTTCCAATATTTGAAAAAGGAACATCAAGCTATGTTGACCCTATCCCTCAAGCATTGATTTTAACAGCTATCGTTATCGCCTTTGCTACAACAGCCTTCTTCCTAGTTCTTGCATTTAGAACATATAAAGAACTAGGCACAGATAACGTTGAGCTAATGAAAGGAGCGCCAGAAGATGATAGAGAGTAACTTGCTTGTTTTAACTTTAGTCATACCTATCCTAACTGCAATTTTACTCATATTTATTGGAAAGCGCCCAATAATAAAAAGATATGTTGCACTTGTCGGTACATTGTTAACATTAGTCGTTGCATTGATTAACTTAAAGAATGTGCTACGAGACGGACCAATCAAGGTTGAACTGGGCTCTTGGAAAGCCCCATACAGTATTGTATTTGTAGTCGATATTTTTAGCGCTCTACTCATCATCACAAGTATTATTATTACCATTTTAGTCATTTTATACTCATATCGTTCTATCGGTTTAGATAGAGAACGCCATTATTATTATTTCTCTATCATGTTTATGTTGATTGGTATTATTGGCTCATTTACAACAGGAGATATTTTCAACTTGTTTGTGTTCTTTGAAGTCTTTTTAATGTCTTCATATTGTTTACTCGTTATTGGTACTACTAAAATACAATTACAAGAAACAATTAAGTATATTTTAGTCAATGTTGTTTCATCATCTTTCTTTGTCATGGGTGTTGCAGTTTTATATTCAGTAGTAGGAACTTTAAATCTCGCTCATATTAGTGAAAGATTATCACAACTTTCTGTGCATGACAGCGGCTTAGTCAATATTGTTTTTATTTTATTTATCTTTGTCTTTGCCACTAAAGCAGGCGTTTTTCCTATGTACGTATGGCTACCTGGTGCTTATTATGCTCCTCCAGTAGCGATCATCACGTTCTTTGGCGCACTATTGACTAAAGTGGGTGTATACGCAATTGCGAGAACTCTAAGTTTATTCTTCAATAACACAGTAAGCTTTTCTCATTATGTCATCCTTTTCTTAGCATTACTTACAATTATTTTTGGATGTGTAGGTGCAATAGCTTACTATGATACGAAGAAAATCATCCTTTATAATATTATGATTGCAGTCGGTGTCATATTAGTTGGTGTTGCTATGATGAACGAATCAGGCATGACTGGTGCAATATATTACACACTACATGATATGTTAGTTAAAGCTTCATTGTTCTTACTCATTGGCGTCATGTACAAAATCACTAAAACGACTGACTTACGTCATTTTGGTGGCTTGATTAAAGGATATCCTATTCTAGGTTGGACATTCTTTATTGCATCGCTAAGCTTAGCGGGTATACCACCTTTTAGTGGTTTTTATGGTAAATTCTACATTGTTCGAGCGACCTTTGAAAAAGGATTTTATCTAAGTGGTATCATTGTACTTTTATCAAGTTTAATCGTGTTATATTCAGTCATACGTATTTTCTTAAGAGGATTTTTCGGTGAAGTTGAAGGATATACTTTATCCAAAAAGGTAAATGTTAAATATCTAACAACTATCGCCGTCGCATCTACAGTGATTACTGTAGTCTTTGGATTATCTGCAGACGCATTATTCCCAATCATCAAAGATGGTGCTGAAACGTTTGTCGATCCAAGTCAATATATTCATAGTGTGTTAGGAGGTAAATAGTTTGGCTATACAGTTTGTAATTAATTTACTTGTTTCTGTCATATGGTTACTTGTAACAAATAGCTATACCTTAAATAACTTTGTATTGGGTTTTATACTAGGATTATTTCTAGTTTATCTCCTGCACCGTGTCTTGCCTGGTCAATTTTATTTAGTGAGAATATATAGAATTGTGATGCTTATCATTACATTTTTAACTGAGTTAATAAAAGCAAACTTTGGTGTACTCAAAATTATTCTCAAACCACGAATTGAGAATAAACCCGGATTCTTTGTGTACGAGACGGAATTAGAAAGTGACTGGCAACTTGTTTTACTTTCCAATTTGATTACGTTAACACCCGGCACAGTCGTTTTAGGTATTAGTGATGACCGTAAAAAGATTTATATCCACTCAATTGATTTCAGTACAAAGGAAGAAGAGATTCAAAGTATCAAATCTTCATTAGAGAAGGTCGTTAGAAAGGTAGGCGAGAAATAATGCCTTTTAAAATATTTATTATTACAGCCTTAATTATTGTTGTCTTATCAATGTTAGCAATGTTAATACGTGTTATTTTAGGACCCTCTCTAGCAGACCGTGTCGTTGCACTTGATGCAATTGGTTTACAGTTAATGGCCGTGATAGCGCTATTTAGTATTTTACTGAATATTAAATACATGCTCGTCGTTATTTTAATGGTCGGTATTCTTGCTTTTCTAGGAACTGCAGTCTTTTCTAAATTTATGGATGAAGGTAAGGTGATCAAGCATGATAGCAACGATCGTCACTAGTGTCTCTATCATATTTGTTCTTCTTGGAGCTTTGATCAGTGCCTTTGCTGCAACGGGTCTCATTCGATTAAGGGATGTTTACTCAAGAGCACATGCAGCTGGTAAAGCAGCCACACTGGGTGCGATGTTTTTACTATTTGGAGCATTTTTATACTTTATTGGCACTGAAGGATATGTAAATATGCAATTAATTATCGGAATTATTTTCGTATTTATTACTGGTCCCCTTTCAAGTCATTTAATCATGAAAGCTGCCTATAACATTAAAACACCGTATACCAAAGATACTAAAATTGATGAAATTAAAGAGGATATGAAGCATACAAAGCTATAATTCATACTTTTAAGAGTTTTATACCAAAATCAAATTCAATATTTACTAATTTTTTTAAATCGATAATATGATTAATACCTGGGACATAATTCCTAGCAAAATAGCCAGTAAAATGAGTTTTCATAAATTCATTTACTGGCTTATTTATTTACAATACTTCGTATTGTTGGCTCGCTTTCTTAGGGGACAGCTTCAGCCTGTAGTCTTCAGCTTGTCCTGTTCCCTCAAGAGTCTCGCCAAAATACTTTGTATTCATATGTAAATTTACATTAAAATTGTTTTGCTCCTCTTTAAATAAAAATGACACTTTGTAACTCTTTGCAAGTTGTGGTATGATTTAAATCGTAATAATTACGTTTTGAAAGTAGAGGGGCGATTCAATGCATTGGACAATTATTGGTGGTGGCTTACAAGGAACCACCATTGCACTTAAATTAAAAAATGAAGGACTAAAAAATGAGGAGCTTACTATCATAGATCCTTACTCCTCATTATGTGAGCGATTTAATATTTATACACAACGTATTAGTATGCCATACTTAAGATCGCCTTTCGTTCATCATATTCATCCTAAACCGTTTCATCTCAAACAATATGCTAGATATCATCAGTATACTTCAGCTTATTACGGCCCGTATAAACGTCCTCAAAGAGATATGTTTATGCATCATGTTCATGATTTGATACATCAATTTAAACTTAATGATTGTCATATACAAGGTAAAGTCGAAGCTATTAATAAATCAAGAGGTAAATGGTGTATAAAACTATCAACTGGCGATAAAATGGTTACCGATTGTGTTGTGATAGCAAATGGCTATACGCAAACGCCATTCATACCTGAAATTTTCAGAAATAAAGCGAATGTAAAACACATATTTGCTGATAATTATCATGCCTCTTTAGATAAAGATACTCAACATGTTGTTGGTTCAGGTATATCTGCTGCCCACCTCACTTTAAAATTATTAAATGAACACAATCACCAACTTGTTCATTTATGGATGAATAAAGATATTGAGATACACGATTTTGATGCTGATCCTGGTTGGTTAGGACCAAAGAAATTGAACCATCTTGCATCTATATCCTCTTCAGATGCAAGAATGAAGTTAATTGAAGACGAGCGTCATAGCGGTTCAATGCCTATGGAATTATTTTTAAGGTTAAAGAAATATGTGCAAAGTGGTCGACTCGTCATACATATGAGTCAAATTGATGATGTAACAGAATCCTATATTATCGCTGCTGGAAAATATTTTGAATATAAGCATATTTTGTTAGCTACCGGATTTTATAATCAATTATTAACACAACCACTCATTAAAAACCTTATTCAAAACGAACAAGCACCACTCAATCATTCAGGTTATCCTTCTTTGTCAAACGAACTAGAATGGTTAAATCAATTATTCGTAGCTGGTGGACTTGCAGATTTAGAACTAGGTCCTTTTGCAAGAAATATAATGGGCGGTAAAGAAAGCGCTGAACGCATAAGTAAAGCATATAAACGTTTAAATAAGAAAATCTCATAAACAAACACCTCGATTAGATTGTGTAGAATTCACAATTTAATCGGGGTGTTCTGTTACATTATTGAATAGGTTTAATAGCAATCGTACCACGCATGACACTGATTAATTGGTCATGGTCATCTTTGATATCAATATTCCAAACTTGTGTTGTTTTTCCTTGATGTATTAAAGAAGCAAACGCTCTCACATGTCCTTGTCGAGTTGAGCGAATATGATTTGCATTCATTTCTAAACCTAGTGGAATGAATTGCTGCGTATCAATCAAATGAGCAGCACCTATCGAACATGCTGTTTCACCTAAAGCTAAACTCGCACCACCATGTAAATAGCCAAAGGGTTGCTTTACTTTATCTGTCACAGGCATAGACACTACTACTTTACCATCTTCTTTTTGTTCAATCTTCATTTCAAATGTTTCTAAAAGATTGGTCATAGTTCACACCTCATTTCAGTAGTTATAGTACCATAGCTGCTATCGTACCAAAAACCATAAGGGGAACATTATAAAATAAGAAATTCGGGATACATGTATCACGAATATGATCATGTTGTCCATCCATATTCAAACCGGCTGTCGGTCCAAGTGTAGAATCACTTGCTGGAGAACCTGAATCACCTAAAGCACTTGCTGTACCAATTAAAGCAATAAGAGCCATTGTGTCTAAACCAATTGATGCTCCAAAAGGTATAAATAATGAAGCAATAATAGGTATTGTTGCAAAAGAGGAACCAATACCTAATGTTACAATAAGTCCAATGAGGTACATGACGATAATACTAATCAATTTATGATCTCCAGTTAATCCTGTTAAACTCTTGACTAAGCTATCTATATCACCTGTTGCATTCATCACGCCAGCAAACCCGTTAGCTGTTAGTATCACTACACCAATATAAGCCATTAATTTGACTCCATCTACAAATTGTTCATCGAGTTCATACCAACGATAAGCTCTTGAAACAAAGAAAACAAGTACCCCAGCTAACGCACCAAAAATCATAGAATCTGTAAATGTCTGTACTAAAAACGTAGCTAGTATGGCAATGACAGTAACAATTAGCACATAAGGTTTGAGTTCCGAAATTGTTTCTCGATCATTTACATTACGTTGTTCATAAACGCGTGGCTTTCTATAAACAATAAATCCAAGTATGAGACCCACAACATATCCCATTGAAGGTATTAACATCGCCTTCCATATCATGTTCATCTCAATTGGATGGTTTGCTTTTTGAAAACCACTTTGAATGATTTGATGGAAAATTTGACCGAAACCATAAGGTAATAGCACGTAAGGAAAACACAAACCAAATCCTATTACTAAAGCAATAAGTCTGCGATCAATTCTTAAATCGTTAAACAAACTCACAAGCGGAGGTATTACAATTGGAATAAAGGCAATATGTACAGGAATTAAGTTTTGACTCATGATACTCATTGCTAACAATGCAATGATAATAATTATTTTAACCTTAACTCGGGAAAGTCTACTATTTTCAGCATGAATACTTGCAATAATTTTACCAACAAGATAATCAGTTATACCACTATATGAAATCAAAGCAGCAAAACCACCGAGTAACGCATAACTTAATGCGACTTCTGCGCCATCTACTATATTTTTTCCAAAAACATTAATTACTTTTTCTAAATTCATACCTGATATTAATCCACCGACAAGTGCACTAATAAATAAGCTAATGACCACATTTAATCGACATAAACAGAGTATGATCATTAATATGACTGCGATTACAACAGCATTTATCATTCCGCCTCACCCTTTATCACTCTATCGAACTAAAGTATTTATAAAATACATACTAGCAAGACATATATTTAATGTCAATGTTAAAAAAGACTCAACGATTATATACATTTAGTTATATTTAGTTGATTATTTTCAATAACTAAAATATAACACCTAAAAATGTAATAAGTTGAGTCTATATAACTTTATTTATATTTTTGTTGTAACCACTCTACAACTGTAGGTATCATGTAACCTGTCGGACCCTTTGGACCTTTATATGTAGCACTTTTAATTGTTGCAGGGCCCGCGATATCAAAGTGAATGTGTGGGATGTCACCACTAAAATGCGAAATAAATGCTGCTGCAAACAATGCTTTTCCTTGACCGTTCGTATGATTGACTAAATCTGCTACATCTGATTGTTTAATTAAATGTCTTTCAGTCTCTGTAATAGGTAATTCGAATACTTTTTCGTCTACATGACGTGCAACTGTTAATAAGTTTTTAAGTTCATTTTCAGCATGAGATTGGAAAGCAGCCGCCTTGTCATCACCTAAAGCTACAATCGCTGCACCCGTTAATGTAGCAAAATCAAGAATTAGTTGTGGTTTAAATTGTGTTGCATAGAATACTGCGTCACCTAAAACCATTCTACCTTCAGCATCACTATTCAACATTTCTACCGTTTCACCATTAAGCGCAGTAAATACATCATCTGGTTTCATCGAAGATTCACCAATCATATTTTCAGCTGAAGCGATCACTCCTACAATATTTACAGGTAGCTTTTGCTTAGAGATCGCATCAACCATACCAATAACATTGGCCGCACCGCACATATCATATTTCATAGTTTGCATACCTATCTTAGACTTAATACTATATCCACCGGAATCATATGTAATGCCCTTACCCACTAATGAAATAGGTGGTTCATCAGCTTCTGCACCATAGTATGATACCGTAATTAATCTCGGACCATGATTAGAACCTTTACCTACTGCATGTATTAATCCAAATCCTTCATCTATAATTTTTCGGTGATCTTTGATATCTACACTAACGGAACTCCCTTCGAAATGCTTTTTTATTTCTTCGGCAAAATATTGGGGTGTTAAAATATTCGGAGGCATTTGACTTAGTTCACGAGCATAGTTTATAGATTCACCCAATTGTTGGCCTTCGTTAATCTTCGTTTCTATATTATGCTCTGTCGTTTGTATATAGACTCTACCTTGATATGGAGGCTTTTTATCCGATTTATAATGGTCAAATTCAAAGATAGATTGTGCACTTTGTAAACCTAAAGTTTGACAAATTTCAATAATGTTACCATATTTAGATTTGAAAGTATCTAACAATAATTCACAATCCGTTACATGAACGTCTTTTAAATATTGAAACAACTGACCCCAAACTTTTAATAAACGTTGATATGATAAAATTTTTAAGTTTCCTAGTCCTACAGTTAATAATCTTTTGGGCTTTTCATCAATATAAATAAGCGTTGATGATATTTTGCCGATTGAGCTATTGATGACATGATATTGTTTTAATGTTTCTAATCGCTCTTTAATTAACGTCTTATGATATTTTATCTCACCTAATTGGTTGAGGTGATCTGGCACACCCACCACAATCGTTTCAATTGATGTTGGCGTATCTTGATTAATAAAAAATTGCATATAGATCCTCCGTTCCTCATTATGTATAACAATAATTATAAGTTATGAACACCACAATATTAAACAAAACCACTTTTTACTCTAACTCTAAATAAAAAGCATTTTTGTTTAATTAAGTGTGAAATTCTTCTTCATCATATTTTTTTGATAAAAAATAACCTGAGACAATCATTTTGTCCCAGGTATAATTAAAATATAAACAATCGATGACAAAATTAATTTGAGTTGTTTACATATTTTAACTCTAGTCATCTTTGCTAAGGGAGACAATAAATTATGTCTCGTACCTTTTTATTGTATTTTTAATGTCTATTACTTGATTAAAATTTCCCTTTTTTAAAGGCTAATCCTATGCCACCAAGTTTGTAAATCGCACGAGTATCAATAACTTTCTTCAAGAATGCTGCTTTTTTACCAGCGATATCTCTACCATATACAATTCCAACACCATCATTAGCACCTAATGAACATACAGTTCCACGGTTAACATATTGGAAATCTTGTGTTGATTCACCATTTAATAAACGTTTAATGTTGCTAGCAGTATGCTCACCTTGTTGCATAGCAATTTGAGCTGTTGTTGGTAATGGACGCTCTTCACCAGCTGGAATAAACGCTGAACAATCTCCTATAACGAAGATGTCATTATGACCTTCAATTGTTAAATCTTGTTTATTGATAACGCGTCCACGTTTAACACCTTCAAATGATTCTTCCATTAAATGACTTCCACGCACTCCAGCAGTCCATACAGAAGTTCCAGCTTCTAACTGTTGTTTTTCTCCATTGACTTCAACAACGAAACCTTTTTCATTACAAGCGACAATAGGTGTTGCAATTTTGAATTCTACTCCACGGTCTTCTAAATATTTTACTGCATAACTAACTAAGTCGTCTGAGAACATCGGTAACATTTTAGGTGCTGCTTCAACACATGTTAACTTCACTTTACTTTGATCAACACCATATTTACTGCATAATTCAGGAATTCTATCAGTTAATTCACCTAGAAATTCAATACCTGTAAATCCAGCTCCCCCAACTAAAATAGATAAATCTTTATCATCTTTTTCTTTAGAAGCAGCATAATTTGCGAACTTATCTTCAATGTGACGAGACAACTTACGAGAAGTTAAAACGTTCTCAATTTGGAAAGCATGTTCTTTCATACCATCAATGCCAAATGTTTCGCTAACAAAACCTAGTGCAACAACTAAGATATCAAAGTCATAAACACCCTTATCAGTTTCTACGCGTTTAGCATTACGATCAATTTTTGTTACCTCAGCAACAACAAAATTCACTTTATCTTTGTTGACAGTTTTCTCAACAGGATACAATAAATCTTCATAATTAATCGTACCGGCAGAAGCTTCATGCAACCAAGTTGATTCATAATGATATTCATTCTTATTAATTAAAGTAATTTCCGCTGCATCAGCAGAAAGTTCCTTTTGCAATTTAGTTACAGTTTGTAAACCAGCATAACCTGCACCTAATACGAGCACTTTCTTACGATCTTGAGCCATCTCTAATTCACCTAAGCTTTCATAATATTTTAACCAACCAACAATGTAGATAAAGGCTATAAACATATGACAAGCCAAATTGTCTCTTTCTTTATAGTCTTAGTCAACATTTAAAATTTTCAAGTCTTTTTTGGGTTTTGCTCTTCAGTTGTTCACATAAAAGACACTTTTAATCTAGTTTTAATTTTATAGCTTTTACCCTATATTTTCAAGCTACAATAGGGATAGTTTGTGAAAAGTTTAATTTAATTTCGGATGGCAATATGAAGTTAACATTGCTCTGGATTTCCAGCGACTTTAGCTGTTTTAAATGAACTTCCACAACCACATGAGGCAATAGCATTAGGATTGTCTATTTGAAATCCTCCACCCATAAGTGACTGTTTAAAATCAATTGTTGTTCCATTTAATACTGGAGCATCATTTTGGTCTACTAGAACTTTCAAACCATAATATTCGAGAATTTCATCATTTTCACCAGGTTCTGCTTCGGCTGACATACCATAGGTTAATCCTGTGCATCCTCCACCATTTACTTTAATTTTTAAATAACCATCAGACATGTCGTTATTTTTTAACATGTCTTTAACTTCAAATGCTGCAGCTTCAGTTAAAATGACTGTTGGCATATAAAAAACCTCCCATAATTTTTTAATCTCTATAGCAAATTCGTTATATCATTATCTTCGATATGTTGATATATGTTTTTTAATAAATCGTCTGGTGTGTTACCTTCAACAATATCACCATCTACAAGGGCATACAAGCTACTTGCGCATAGACCACAATTTTGTAGACAACCGTATTCAAGGACATCTATATTAGGATCATTTTCTAATTTTTCAAATACAACATCACTGCCTTTGGCCATATTTGAAATACAGAACTCCACTAATGGAAACATAAGTCACCTTCTTATCTTTATTAGTTTAAACATTATAACAAAGTATTCAATGTCCTGACTATCAGTCGGTATGACGATTTTAATTTTGTTTATCTTTTTAAATTTTATAATAATTAAATTGCATTCTACATTTGTTTGTAGTCAATTTGAAAAATAGATATAATAGTCATGCATACAAGTATTTTATTATAACTATCAGGGACTAGGAATCATCTTCATTTAGAGTATTCTAGTAATTTTTGAAAAGGGTTTCAATAAAACAATTTTAACAAAGGGGTATAAATCAATGAAAAACTTAGTATTACTAGGCGGGGGCTATGGTAATATGCGAATTATGTCGCGCATTTTACCTCATTCAATTCCTGAGGGATATCACTTAACTTTAATCGACCGCATGCCATTCCACGGTTTAAAACCAGAATTTTATGCACTTGCAGCAGGAACTAAATCTGACAAAGAGGTGCGAATCCAATTTCCAGATAGCAGTAAAATTAATACGGTTTATGGGGAAATCAATGATATAGATTTGGACGAACAAATGATAACAGTTGGAAATTCAAAAATAGATTATGACGAACTTATCATTGGTCTAGGGTGTGAGGATAAATATCATAATGTCCCTGGTGCTGAAGCATATACTCATAGCATTC
Organism: Staphylococcus sp. HMSC34G04; assembly: GCF_001838765.1. Lineage (NCBI taxonomy): Bacteria > Bacillati > Bacillota > Bacilli > Caryophanales > Staphylococcaceae > Staphylococcus > Staphylococcus sp. HMSC34G04. The sequence continues at coordinate 9,260 of NZ_KV838704.1, read as the reverse complement.
AAACATTATCTAAATCGCGTGATACGTACCATAGAATTAGCGAATTACCTAAAGGGGCGCGTGTAGGTATCGTTGGGGCAGGTTTAAGTGGCATTGAATTAGCGAGCGAACTACGTGAAAGTCGATCAGACTTGGAAATTTTATTATATGATAGAGGGCCTCGAATTTTAAGGAATTTTCCTGAGAAACTAAGTAAATACATATCCAATTGGTTTTCTAAACACAATGTTACTGTAGTACCCAATTCAGTCATCGACAAAGTTGAACCTGGAAAAATTTATAATAATGGTAAACCAGAGAATATTGATTTAGTCGTTTGGACAGCAGGCATACAACCTGTTGAAATTGTGCGTAATCTTCCTATCGATATGAGTACCACTGGACGCGTGATTATTAATCAGTACCATCAAGTCCCAACCTATAGAAATGTCTATGTCGTAGGTGACTGTGCTAATTTACCATATGCACCCAGCGCTCAACTAGCAGAACTACAGGGTGAACAGATTGCTGAGGTGTTGAAGAAGCAATGGAATAACGAACCACTTCCAGATAAAATGCCTGAAATTAAAGTACAAGGCTTTTTAGGCTCTTTAGGTGACAAACAAGGTTTTGCTTATATCATGGATCGAACAGTTACCGGACGACTGGCTTCTATTTTAAAATCAGGTGTTCTGTGGCGCTATAAATATCATAATGGTTAATAAATAAAGAACCTAGGACACTTACATTTTCCTAGGTTCTTTATTATTAATCACAAACAATGACAGAATTGAAAAGTTATTCTTCTCAATAAAAGATGTAGCCCGAAAATGAAGAATTTCAACGGAAAATAACACAGACAATGTCAATTGAGGCACATGGTTAGTATGAGTATTGTCCCCCTTCTTTTAATCTTACGTGGTAAAATATGATTCAATAAAACGGGTTATTTGTTTATATTGTATGTAACCATCTGCTACATATTCATCATTCATCGTAACTAATGGGTAAAACAACTCATCTTCATTAATTCTTTCTATAAATTGCATATCATGATCAGTTAAATTTTCAGTATCATTTCGTATGTCAATATATGTAAATTCAAAATGATGTTGAGGAAACTTTCTTAAAAGTAATGCTTGAAGCCATTGATAAGTATCTATAGAAGTAGGTGCATTTACACAACTCGCACAAACGACTTCTGCTCCATATACGACAACACTAATTTTAGTCATTAAAATCCCCTATCTTGTTTTATAGATTTTTACTACTTTATCTATTATAATGTAATAATAATGATTATGAAATAATTGCTCTGAAAGGAGACATGTCATATGCCTACTGAGAATCCAACAATGTTTGATCAAGTAGCAGAAGTTATAGAACGTTTGCGTCCATTTTTACTACGAGATGGTGGCGATTGTACGCTTGTAGATGTTGAAGATGGTATAGTTAAACTACAATTACACGGCGCTTGCGGAACATGTCCTAGTTCTACAATAACCTTAAAAGCTGGCATCGAGCGTGCGCTTCATGAAGAAGTTCCAGGTGTAATAGAAGTAGAACAAGTATTCTAATATATCCCTATATATTTATAAACCTAGGACTCATAGTAACGTCCTAGGTTTTTTTAATTTGATAGAAATGAATAAATGAAATCATAGCGCACTAATATTAACCCTATGATGCTATATAAACAATAAAATGCTTAGGATACAAAATATTGTTCCTAAGCATTTTATATACTGGCTATCAAAGATAGAAATGAATAATACTTTACATCGAGGTGTTTCCCTTACAAATCTCGTTACACGGGATGAACAACGAATTCTGTACCTAGTTCACCTAATTTTATTTCGGTTAATAATATTATTTGTTGCCTTGATGTTGATCATCTTGACGACCTTTGTGATGTTTGTGTGGTGGTTTATTTTTAGAATAATCGACTTCATGATTTTTAGGTGCATGACCATCCATATGTCTTGCGATTTGCTGGTCGACATAAACCCAACCTTTCCATCCAATATGAACAGCATCACTAATTACGTACTTTTCATAGTCCTTGTTTGTCAAATCATAAATTTTTCCACCATTATCAACTACTGTTGAATGAATCTTTTTATATACAGCTTCACGTCTATCTTTTTTGATACCTATATGATCATACCATCTTCCATTTGAAGGTATACTAACATATTGTACATCAGCTCCAGCAGCATGTAGCGTTTGCACTAATAGTTTTAAATCTTGGAACTCAGGTGAGTTAATGTTGAACTCATAATCCCTTTTGATTTTACGCTTGTTTTGTTTTATCAATTTCCAATATGGATCTCTTATATCATATTTATTAGATTGAGTATTTGCTTTGCCTATATCGACAGCTTTATGTTTCATTTCATCCCATGAAGCATCTTCTCTTGTTGCCGGTTTTACTTCTGCTAAAGGTGGCTTAGTGAATGAGAATAATGATTTAATAGCTTCAATCTTAGTTAATTGATTTTCTTTAAATGAAGAAATGTAGTTTCCAGAGACATCATCAGGGCGTTTTGCTTGTTCTCTAAGGTATGACTTATTGTGTGCATGCGGAAACTGTAACAATCTTTGTGCATACCGTTTCTTCAAATTAGCTGGCATATCTTTTTGATTAAACATCTGATTGATTTGACTTTGTGACATACGAGCATCAAAGTTTTGATTTGTTAATCCATGATTCGTAAACCATTGTGGAGAAATAATAAATGTAAATTTCTTTCCTTTTAAATTGTCGTATTGCGCTGCAAGTTCAACTGCATTAATTAAATCTGTCGAACCTCCCGCACCAATAAGGAACGTTTCTTTACTAGCATTTTGTTTATTTAGCGCTATACCTGGATTAAAAGGATCATCCTTTTCCAGTTCACTGGAACCATAAATCGGGTAATACTTATTTGACTCGAATAATTTATTTTGAATGAGCGTGCCTTTTAAAACTTGATCAGTTAAAGAAATTCTATTATCAGCTAACGTCTTATTTGTCACAAGACCAGTAAACCAACTTGCTGGTAAAAATAAAAATATAATAAATATGACGCCGCTGATTATAATGGGTAAGAATGGTTTCAGTTTCATCGTAACTCTTCTAAAGCTTCTACAATTTTATTAGGAGTTGCCCACTCATCTCTATCAAAGTCCATAATTGACACTTCAATATCCAATTTATTTTGAATTTCTAAAAGTAAACCTACAGTTTGAAATGAATCAATAATACCTTCTTCAAAGATTTCTACATCTGGGTTTTCCTTCACAATGTTATTTTCAGCTACTTCTGCTAATAAATCTAATACTTGTTCTCTAAATTCCATAATTAATTACTCCTTTATTAAATAAATTTGCCTGAGAAAATTAAGAATCCGAAAGTTACAAAATGGAAGGTAATGATAATACTTATAGCTGTAGTGAAACCATTTTGCCAACGTGGTGGATGCTTTTTACGCCAACGCTCATAATAACCATAACCTATGAATAACGCTGCGTGGTATAATCCATATACAATGTAATATACTTCTAGACCATGCCATACTCCCATTATGAAAAAGTTTAAAAAGAACGCTACATTTGACATTGCAAATTGACTTTTTAATAACTTCTTACGTGACATGTAGAATAAAGATCTCATATAGATACAATCTCTAAACCAGAAAGATAAAGTCATATGCCATCTATTCCAGAAATCTTTAATATTTTTGGCTTTAAACGGTTGTTTAAAGTTAGGCGGCGTCTTAATACCATATAAATAACTCACTGCAATCGCGAATAAACTGTATCCTGCAAAATCAAAGAATAAATATAAGCTATAGGCGTACATATATAGCCACATATGAGTAAACCCATGTAGGTTAAGTTGTAAAGGATTAACAGCGTATGTCTGAATCAAATACGCAATAATATATTTATATAAGAACCCTAACATAATCATATGAATTGCTTTGATAACAAGCTCTCTGTACTCTGCACCACTAGGTACTTTCTTATCATCTTTCACATAACGTTTATATCTATCAATAGGTCCAGATGAAATGGTTGGGAAGAAAGAAATGAATTGTATCAATTTCCCTACTTTGATTTCTTTAATAGAACCATCACGAATCTCCATAATTAATTGAACACTTTTGAAAGTGACGTACGAGATACCTAAAAATCCTACAAATTCAATTAATTTACTTTCATGGAAGTGAATTTGATGTCCACCTAACCATGAACTCTGTAATATCTTAACAATTGCTAGAGGGAGAATAGACAATACCATAATTGTTACAAATTTTGTAAATGTATTCTTCCTTTGTCGTGATTGATAGTAGTACATAATGAGGGCAACCTGCCATATGACATAAATAATAAAACAAAAAAGTTGTGCACTTAGATATTTTTGCCCTAACAGATTATGTTTATCTGATGCAAATATAATGACAATCATGATTGCTGTACTTATACCATTGTAAATATAACTTCGCTTACCTAAGAATCCAAGTATTATCACAGGTATAAGAACGATAAATGCAATTAAGAAAAATGTAAATGTGCCATAAGGTATCATCCGTTTACAACCTCGGCAATTTTCTTACGATCTAATTTACCATTTAATGTGAGTGGTAGTCGTTCCATCCATTCGAACTTTCTAGGAATCATATATTCTGGTAAGCGTGATTTAAGTTCGTGTTTAATTTGAGTTGTCATTGCTAAATTATCTTCTACAGATTCAGTAGGTACTACTGCTCCTATTAAATGTACGACCTTTCCATTTTTATAAACCGGCACAACAACAGCCTCTCTTACATGTTTTGACTGGCGTAATTGTGTTTCAATTTCCTCTAGTTCCATACGATAACCATTTAGTTTAATTTGGAAATCAATACGTCCTTGAATAAACCACAATCCATCTTCAATTTTAGCTTTATCCCCAGTATGATATGTTCTAACACCGTCTTCAAAATTAAATACTGCGGCTGTCTTTTCTTCATTCTTTAAATAACCTAAACTGACGCTTTGCCCCTCAATGACAAGTTCTCCTTCTTCAGTAGCAAATAATCTTGTACCAGGTCTAGCCACACCAACTGGTAAAGGATTATATTGATTTAAAATTTCTTCTGTGATTTGTATACTTGTGACTGCAACAGTAGCTTCAGTTGGTCCATATGTGTTATAAATCATTGAATTCGGAAATCTTTCAACTAAGACTTTAGCTGTTTTATGCGGTAAAATTTCCCCACAGAAAAAGAATTGCTTTAAGCTATTATATTGTTGTTCATTTAAATTAGGTAATAATAAACACATTTCTATAAAAGAAGGCGTAGAAACCCAAACATTCATCGGTGTTTGAACTAACATTTCGTTCAATAGTTTAGGTTTTTTGATCATATCTTTATCAACAAGATTTAAAGTACCACCTGATGTTAAACAAGGATAGATTGCCATTACTGATAAATCAAACGAAAATGGCGCTTGATTTAACCATTCTTTACCAGTACCAGTTTTATTTAAAGATACCATCCATTCTGCGAATTCATTTAAACTTGCATATTCAATTTGTACACCTTTAGGTTCTCCCGTAGACCCTGAAGTAAAAATTGTATATACTACATCGTTTTGCTTCATTTGACTATCAAAGACAATTGGATATTGTGAATCCTGAATATCGCTAACCTTAAGCACTTGTGCATTTGTCTGTTCCAAAGTCTCATCTGAAGTATTGAAAATGATTTCCGGTTGTACTTTATCAATAATCATATTGACACGTTCTTTTGGAACAGAAGTATCGATAGGAACATAACCGCAACCGGATTTAATCGCTCCAATCATACCAACAATCATGTAAGGTGACATGTGACCATATAAAATCATTGGCTTTTTACTATCTTGTAATAGATGTGCTAACTTACTTGATTCTTCATCAAGTTGCTTATATGTTAGCTCATCATTTGTATGTCTAACCGCAACTGCTTCAGGTTGTTCCTGAACAAAGTGGTTTAGAATATTAATTAAGTCTGCCATAACTACTCTCCCTCATTAGAATTCATTATAAATGAAGTTGTTTTGTGTATCACCACTACCATAAATTAAATACAGCGCTATAAAAATAGCTAAATATAACAAAGTGATTAAGTAAGGCTTCATTTTATCAAAATATTTGTTAGAAGGCTCTTTTCCTTTCATTTTTAAATAGCACCTCTCAAACTCTAACTATTATTAATCGTAAATCTTCTCAATGTTCTTATATTAAATCATGTACTATGAACCTTAATCATTACTAATAGACATCAAGTAATACAATATACATTTTATAATTTAATTTTACAATTCATTATATCTTTGTTTCAAATATAATTCAATTCAAATTTTATGTCTTCATTAAAATTGTATTGAAATTTTTACATATTCAAATCATATGTCAACGACTCAATTAGAAATGGTTCTCTCTTTTTAAGAACAACATTATTTTAATTCTAAAGCCATGATTAGACAATTACAGTGGGTATAACAAAATTGTTAGTTTTATCAAATAAAAAAATTCACGTTATCACATTCAATTGATGGAATATGACTAACGTGAATAAATTTTAAATGTGTAAAGGGGTTACAGGGGTTAGTGGTGCATCATTATTTAATACTGCTTTAATATTATCTATACAAAGTTGTACCATTCGATTTCTAGTGACTTGAGATGAACTTCCTATGTGAGGTAACACCACAGCGTTAGGTAATTTCAGTATTGGATGGTCAGGTTGAATAGGTTCTTGACGCATAACATCTAAACCACAGGCTTGTATCTCATGATTTTTTAATGCTTCTAAAAGTGCTTCCTCATCTACAATTGCACCTCTTCCAATATTAATGAAGACAGCATCATTTTTCATTTTATTAAAAGCTCGATTATCAAATTGATTCTCAGTTTTCTTTGTTAAAGGTGCTGTACAAATAATAAAATCACTTTGTTCAAGTAAAGAGCTAAATGTTACATATGTAGCATTTAACTCACTTTCAGCAATTAAATCACGTTTGCGGTTGTGATATATTATCCGTGCATCAAACCCTTGTAAGCGACGTGCAAACGCTTTTCCTATATCACCCATTCCAAAAATACCAACAGTTGCACCGTATACATCTTTTCCTGATAATAAGTATGGTCCCCAACTTTTCCACTTACCCTCTTGAATATATGAAGTCGCTTCTATGATTCTACGGGCTACAGTAAGCATCAATGTAAACCCTAGTTCGGCAGTTGTCTCTGTCAGTACGTGAGGTGTATTAGTAACAACTACACCATGTTTCTTTGCTAATGTAATATCAATATTATCAAAACCTACAGCCATATTAGCAATCACTTTAAGTTGTTGTGCCCTGAGAAATACTTCTTCATCAATATGCTCACTCAATGTGATCACACATGCTGTTGCATCTTCAACGTTAGCAAGAAATGACTCTCTAGACATGGGCGTTAAATCGTGTTCCCACATGACAACTTGTCCTATTTTTTTAAGTTGTTCAATGTAGTGTTGTGGAATTTGACGTGTTACGAGTATTTTATTCATATGCACACCTCTATTAATTTCAAAACAGATAGATGATAATTTTATTTTTCTAATTCTGCAATAGCTACATTTAAATCTTTAAATGAATACGTAGGCGGTATTTCTTTAGATTGAATATCTTCATACGTACTCACACCAGTTTGAACATGTATCGTATCAATACCCACGTTAATACCTGACATAATGTCTGTGTCATATAAATCACCAACCATTGCCACTTCTGATTTTTCTAATCCAAGTATATCTAAAGACTTAGACATTATAATTGTTTCAGGTTTACCAATAAACTCTGGCTGAATGCCGGTAGAGACGCTGACCACACTCGTAATAGCACCATTACCAGGTAAAAAACCTCTCTCTTTAGGTATGGATACATCTGGATTGGTAGATATAAATTTAGCTCCATTACGTACAGCTAATGTTGCAATTGATAATTTTTCATATGTGACCTTTTCGTCTAAACCAATAACTACATAATCAACATGTTCATCGTTTTTTATTGAAAGCCCTGCATCAGTTAGTGCAGTTTTAAGTCCATGGCCACCAATCATATATACAGTTGCATTAGGATGCTGTTCAGAGATATAATCCGCTGTTGCCAATGCTGACGTTACAACTTCATCTGGTTTAGCATCAATATGCATCTCACGTAATTTCTCAGTAACTTGAACAGGTGTCTTTGTAGAATTATTAGTTACATATAGATGAGGGATACGATTATTATTTAAATAATCTATAAATTGTGCGGCACCGTCAATTTCCTCTGTGCCTTTATACATTGTCCCATCTAAATCGATTAAGTATGCCTGATAATGTTTCACTAGTTATTCTCTCCTTTTCCAAATGCGGTAATTGGTACATTTTCATTTTCTAAAAATTGTCCTACTTCTTGAATAAATTGCTTATAGTATGGTAGTGCATCATCAAATAACGGCTCAATTTTATTCATATTTAAATCGATATAGTGATGTGCAAACTGTTTTCTAACATCAATAGTTCGATTGATATGTGATTGTGTTTCTTTTGAAATAACATTTTCCAATTCTAAAATATCTATTACATCTTTATAATTACCAGGATCTCTTAAAATAAACCCATCTATAATCATATTGCCAATATCTACAGAAGATTCAATTAACATTTGGGCAATTCGTTCAAAAGCATATGGATTCCTTTTATTATCATTGTAATCTTCAGTGAGCTTTTGTAAGTAAGTGATTTTCTGAGTTAGTTTATCTTTATCTACGAAATACATTCGCTTGTCACCTCTTCATACATCTAATAAGTTAATCATACCATAGTTTTGCAGTCATCATCATTTGTCGTTATACTTAAATATAATAGTTTTCGCAATGTAAAGGAGCGTCAGAGATATGATAGATATGTATTTATATGATGATGAAGAACAAAGCCAAGTACAGTTCGTCGGCTTTGTTGGTGAGCATAGTCGTTACGACTTAATGCTTGTACAAACAGATAGACACTACGGTAAAACTTTAGTTTTAAATATGCAGACTAATCAATTTGGCATTATAGGTTCAGATGATATAGAAGAAGAAGGTTACATTTCTCATATATTAGGAGTATCAAAGGAAGAAGCGGATGAAATTATTGAATATTTAAATGAAGTTATTCAATAGAAGCGTTATGTTATAAAAGTCCACTTAAATTGAGATGACGCTCTTAGACTGACCCCAATTAGTGGGAATTATATAA
>NZ_KV838703.1:0-248 GCF_001838765.1 Staphylococcus sp. HMSC34G04 | reverse complement strand
TGTTGTGAAAATCTATAACTTTCCCCATTTCGATACCATCGCCACCAAGTTTTCACTTGTGTTCTATTTCTAATATTTAATTCTTTCATAATTTCTTTTGTTGAAAATCCTGCTGCTTTCATTTCAACTGCTTTATACTTTGTTTCTACTGAATAAGAAACTCTTTTCATAGAAAAAACACCTCCGTATGATTCATTTTAATATGAATTCAACGAAAGTGTTTTTATATAATTCCCACTAATTGGGGT
>NZ_KV838702.1:0-2278 GCF_001838765.1 Staphylococcus sp. HMSC34G04 | reverse complement strand
ATTATGTCAACTCAACACAAAGGGACAAACGCTGAAATGACGGCGTTTGCCCCTTCGTTTTTGGATTATCGATTATTCATATTTTATACATACCCTTAACCACGCGCTTTCATGCATTCTCATTAAATGAAATTTTGTATCTTTATTCAACTTTAAATAGTCTAAAAAATAGACGATACAATGCCGTCTATTTTTTAGATACTGATGATATTATATACGTAAGTATTGCATACTGTATGCGTGTATATTGTATGCTTGCATACAAGTTTAGAGACATTTTGTTATAATTGGGAAGTCGTCTATCTCTCAGACGTCAATTTGACGTAGAGAGAAGGTGCGTACTCATGACTGCAATATTTGTTTATATCATAGTATCTATTTTTATAGATTGCTGTGGTGTGTTGTTTCGTTTTTGGCTAGAACAACGCAGTAAAAAATAGGCGACATAGCCAAACACAAAGTGTTGGCCTCTTAAACCAGACTTGAGTACCCCTCCATAGTAATATTACATTTGTATATTATTTAATTTTAATATAATATTATAAACGGGGTCTGAAGTCAAGGAGGAAAATTCTTTGATGTTAAAAAAATTAATTACATACACTTTATTATCTTCGATAGCGCTAACAGGCGTTAATATGTTGGAATATAGTCCAAAGATTGATCAAAATCATATCGCTCAAGTAGCAGAAATCGATAAATATCCACGGCCGATAAAAAAACAACAGCCAAACTATCATACGAAAAATAATTGTACGTGGTACGTACATAATAAAAGAAATCAAACAAAAAGATATCTTCCATCTAGTTTCACAGATGCAAAAAGTTGGCTTAATGAAGCCAAAAGAGCTGGATTTGCTACAGGTAAAAAACCAATAGCTGGCTCTATTCTTCAAACTTCTAAAGGCGGTGGTGGTTATGGCACTCGTACTTTAACTAAGAAACAAGCTGTGCAATACAATTATATTTATTAATTAGAACTAATGAAAAAGGTGGAAAAATGAAATTTGTTACATTAACAGAACAAGAATATCAATTGTTTATAGAAAAACATGTTGTACATTACACGCAATCTATTGAACATTATAACTATAGACAAAAACATAAAACAGACGTCCATTTGGTAGGCGTTAAAGACAATGAAGAAGTTATAGCTGCGTGTTTACTATCTGAAGCACAAGTTTTAAAAATATTTAAATATTTTTATTCTCACAGAGGTCCAGTATTAGATTTTAACAATGAAAAATTAGTTGAATGTTTTTTTACTGGGTTAACTCGATATTTAAAACGACATAAAGGATTATTTGTTTTAGTTGATCCTTATATATTAGAAAATAATAGAGATGCAGATGGACGTATATTGAAGTCATACGATAATTCCAATTTAATAAACCAACTCAACCATTTAGGCTATCAATATCAAGGTCATAGTATAGGCTATTCTGATACAAGCCAAATACGCTGGTTATCTGTTTTAGACTTGGAAGGTAAAAACGAAAAAGACATTTTAAATGAAATGGATTACCAAACTAGAAGAAATATTAAAAAGACATACGAGATGGGTGTAGAGGTTAAAACACTAGACATTTCACAGACAGACCAATTCTTTGAATTGTTCCGAATGGCAGAAGAAAAGCATGACTTTAAATTTAGAGAGAAAGATTATTTTGAAGAAATGCAAAACATCTATAATAATAATTCTGCTTTGAAATTAGCGTATATAGATTTAAAAAAATACTTAAACCAGTTAAATAACAAAGAGTTAGTGCTTAATGAACAAATAGAGGAAATTAAAGCAAAGCTAAAAGATAACCCGAATTCAAAAAAGAATAAAAATAAGTACCAAGAATTAAATAAACAATTAACAAGTAACCGAAAGCATATTACAGAAACTGAAAATTTAATCAAAATTGACGGGGATGTACTTCATTTAGCGTCGGCATATTATATCTGGAATAAAGATGAGGTTTATTATTTATCAAGTGGATCTAACCCTGAATATAACCAATTTATGGGGGCATATCGATTACAATGGGATATGATAAAGTTTGCATTAAATAATAATATACCGAGATATAATTTTTATGGGATTACTGGAAATTTTAGTGAAAATGCTGAAGATTATGGTGTGCAGCAATTTAAAAAAGGTTTTAACGCCCATGTCGAAGAATACGTTGGAGATTTCATCAAACCTATACGCCCTATTTTTCACAAGGTTTATAAGTTACTTAAATAACACAATAAAATTGGTTCTGTTGCAAAGTTAAAATTATATGCA
>NZ_KV838701.1:0-8195 GCF_001838765.1 Staphylococcus sp. HMSC34G04 | reverse complement strand
TGTAGCCATTTTTATTATTTTGGATGAAAAACTCTTTTTGGAATTTTGCATTTTTATAATGTGCAATTACACTACTCCTTTTACTAATATCAACACCTAAGTAATCGATAAAAAAACCTCCTTTGAATAGTTGAGAAGCTAAAAACTTTACTTAACCTTTCTCATTTCATTTTCCTATACACGGTTTTAGGAACCCAACATACTACAAACGAATTTCAAAAGGCGAGAGTAAAGCTGACTTGTTTTTTATACGGATTTAAAATCCAAGAGTCTGGACAGTCTACTCCTCTCTATAACTATAAAAAATAGCTATGAAAAAATCTATCGTCATAGATTTCTTCATAGCTAATCTTAGTATGTTTTTATTTTATAAATTAATATTGTTCTAGATTAAGACGTAGGTTTAACAACCTTAAAGTCAAGTTCTTTATTGTCATTTAAATCTACTTTAATGATTGTACCTTCAGGTAGACTTTCTTTAATCATCATACGTGCAATTGGAGTTTCTATTTGTCGTTGAACAAAGCGTTTTAATGGTCTTGCACCAAATTGTGGTTCATACGCTTCTTCACCTAACCATTTTTTCGCTTCTTCTGTCACTTCAATTGAGATATGTTGATCTAATAATCTCATATTTAATTGTGTTAAAATTTTATCTACAATCATACTCATATCGTTAACTGATAATGGTTTAAATAACACGATATCATCCATACGATTTAATATTTCAGGTTTGAAGTATGCATGTAGACTGTCCATAACTGCTTTCTCTGTATCATCACTAATTTCACCAGCATCTTTTACATTTTCAAGTAATACTTGTGAACCAATATTACTAGTCATGATGATAATAGTATTTTTAAAGTCAACACTTCTACCTTTAGAATCCGTAAGACGACCTTCATCTAGTATTTGAAGTAATACATTAAAAACATCGCTATGTGCTTTTTCAACTTCGTCTAACAAAATAACTGAGTATGGATTACGTCTAACTGCTTCAGTTAATTGACCACCTTCATCATGGCCTACATAGCCTGGAGGTGCACCAATTAAACGTGATACAGCATGTTTTTCCATATATTCGCTCATATCAATTCTAATCATATGTTTTTCAGAATCAAAAAGTGATGAAGCAAGCGATTTTGCTAATTCAGTTTTACCTACTCCAGTAGGTCCTAAGAATAAGAAACTTCCGATTGGTCTATTCGGATCTTTAATCCCAGCACGTGCTCTAACTACTGCGTCAGATACTAAATCAACTGCTTTATCTTGACCTACTACACGTTTGTGTAAGATGTCACTTAAACTTAATAGCTTTTCTCTTTCTGTTTCCACAAGTTTAGACACGGGTATACCTGTCCATTGACTAACTATGTCGCCTATTTCTTCATCTGAAACGACTTCACGAATCATTCTTTCACTATCTTCGCCAGTTTCATCTTGAAAGGCTTCCTCAAATTCTTGCAATTCTTTTTCTAATTGCGGAATTGTACCATATTGTAATTCTGCTGCTTTTTCAAGATTACCTTCTGTTTGTGCATCTTCAAGAGCTTGACGACTACTATCTAGTTCAGCACGTTTTTCTTGTACTTTAGCAATTTTTTCTTTTTCTTGTTCAACACGTGATTTTAAAGAGGCTTGTTTTTCTTTTTCATTAGATAATTCCTCTTGAAGTTCTTCTAAACGATGTTTACTTGCGTTATCAGATTCATTTTTCAAGGCACTTTCTTCAATTTCTAATTGCATTACTCGACGATTTACTTGGTCTAACTCTGTTGGATTTGATCCCATTTCTGTACGTATTGTCGCACACGCTTGGTCGACTAAATCTATAGCTTTATCTGGCAAAAATCTATCGGTAATATATCTATCAGATAACTCAGCCGCTGCAACAAGTGCACGGTCTTGTATACGTACACCATGGTAGACCTCATAACGTTCTTTTAGACCACGTAAAATTGATATTGTATCCTCAACATCAGGTTCACTGACACTAACTTTTTGGAAACGACGTTCTAATGCTGAATCTTTTTCAATATATTCACGATATTCATTTAATGTCGTAGCACCTATACAATGCAATTCACCACGCGCAAGCATTGGTTTCAACATGTTTCCTGCGTCCATAGCACCATCTGTTTTACCAGCACCTACTAACATATGAATTTCATCAATGAATAAGATGATTCGACCTTCAGATTCTTTTACTTCTTTCAATACTGCTTTTAAACGTTCTTCAAATTCACCTCTATATTTTGCACCTGCAACTAATGCACTTAAATCAAGCTCGAAAATTGTTTTATCGAGTAATGATTCTGGAACGTCTTTACGTACAATTCGTTGTGCTAAACCCTCAACAATTGCAGTTTTACCTACACCTGGTTCACCGATTAAAACCGGATTATTTTTTGTTTTTCGACTTAAAATACGAATTGTATTACGTATTTCTTCATCTCTACCGATAACAGGGTCCATTTTACCTTGACGTACTTCTTCTACAAGATCACGACCATATTTTTCTAAAGCTTCATAATTAACTTCTGGATTTTGAGATGTCACATGATTTCCCCCTCTAACTTTAGTTATAATTTCTTTAATGACTTCTGCTTTATTGCCGACCCATTTTTGAGTAGTCTCATCAGTATCTATGGCTGCACGTAATATATGTTCCATAGAAATAAACTCATCTTCATAGGACTTCATATATTTCTCGGCTTTGTCTAATAATTCTTTTGTTTTAGAACTAATATACTGTCCATACTGAACATTGTCTCCTTGTACAGTTGGATAATGACTTAATTGATTATCGTATGCTTGTTCTAGTTGATTAACATCAATATTTGCTCTTTCTAATATACTTTTAAATAAACTATCATTTTCATTCATCGTAGCTTTTAATAAAGCTTCAATTTCAATATTTTGTAATTCATATTCTTTACTGTACGCGACTGCTTTTTGTAAGGCACCTTGTACAGCATATGTCATTTGATTAATATCCAATTTATTTCACCTCTATCATTCAGAGTGGGTCAAAGTATAGAAAAATAAATTTGACTTTGACTTTCTTTGACCTTAATTATATTATAGACCCTTCTCATCATTAAATCAACATTAATTGCTCATGTTTTTCATTTTATTATGATAATCAAGTAAAAAAAGAGGAAGAACTCAATTCCAAATGAATAGAGTTCTTCCTCTTTAATTAATATATTATTTCTTTTTTATACTTTTCAATATTTCATCTGTCAATGCCTCTACGCCATCATTTTCAAGATGGATGCCGTCTGGAGCAAAATACTCTGTATGCCCTTTTGAGCGACTATACCAATCAATTAGAGTTACATTCTTTTTATCTTTAGCCGCTTCTGCCATCAACGTATTAACATGGTTTTCATATGATCGTGGCACTCTCGTATTTACAAGATATACTTGTGCCTTTCCAAATTTACCAATCAACTGATCTAATTGTTCTTTAGTAAAATCACCATTTGTACCTAGCTCAAGTATGACTTGATCTGTTGGTTTACGATATTGCTTATATTGTTGATTAACGAGGCTCTCGGCCTGATAGAGTTGACGACCGACTTTGCCATCGATTTTAGCTTTGGGTACTTTCGTTTTAAATTGTTCCCCTATATCTACCATAACTGAATCACCAATTAATAACGGCTTAATTTGCGTATATACATCATTATCTTTTGTATTCGCTTTAGTTTTACCATCGCTTGTTAACGAAATATTATCAATCGGTATCATGTGAATAAGATATTGATCAGCCTCATCGGTATTAAATGTTTGCGCTTTGTTCGATATGGTATCTTTTCCAAACTTATCGAAAACGCCTATTAAAATGAAAATAGTAGGTAAAAGTATAACAAGCGTTACAATAGTTCTAATAAATTGAGGTTTGTATGTTTTTTTAATTGCAAAAGCCTTAAAACCTTGCTTTCTCAATGGTGTTTCTACATATTTAAATGATAATTCTGCAAATAAAACTGTAAGAATGATGTCCAAAATATAAACATATGTTGGCATTTGACCATCAATAAAATAGCTATGAACAAAACTCATTATTGGGAAATGCCACAAGTACAAACTGTATGATCGCTTTCCAATATAAACAAATACAGGATTTCCTAATAACTTAGCTAAAATTGTAGTTGGATGAACAACACTTGCAATAATTAGCAAAGTCATTGTTGAAATAAGATAAAATCCACCATTATAAATCCAATCACTTTCATCACTAACAGTAAAGAATAATAGAATTAAAAATGTAAGTCCTATAATACCCGCACTATTAATCACAGTTTTTAATCCTTTAGGTGGATTGGGATTTAATTTAAAAGGTGGCCAGATAAATGCTAGAAGTACACCTAAAAGCAGTGTCTGCAATCTTGTATCAGTTCCAAAATATACTCTTGAATGGTTCAAGTGAGGTTGAGAAATAACAACCATCATTAATAATGAAACCAAAGATATAATCCAAAACATCAGTATGACATTTTTCTTTTTCTTAACTATAGCCATAAGTAATAAGAGTACTGCTGGGAAAAAGAGGTAAAACTGCTCTTCAATGGCTAGTGACCATAGGTGCTTTAAAGGCATAAAAGAAAATTGCTCGAAATAATTGACATCTTTAGCAATATACCACCAATTAGATACGTAAAATATTGCTGCTATCATATCATGTTTAACTCTTACAATATGCTCAGGGTGGAATAATAAAGTTGCAATTCCAACAACTACTATTAATGCGAATACCGCTGGTAATAACCTTTTTATACGACGAATCCAGAAATTTTTAAGATTTATTGTTCCAGTATCTTCATACTCTTTGAGTAATAAGCTCGTAATCAAATAACCTGAAATAACAAAAAAAGTATCTACGCCTAAAAAACCACCTGTTAACCATTGTTTATTCAAGTGATAAATAATAATACCAATGACTGCAATTGCTCGCAAACCATCTAATCCAGGCATATATCGCATTTTTTTAGCAGAGCGATATTCATTATTTAATTTTTTTCTCATTGTTACATTCTTCCCTAATAATAATAAATTTTATAAGACGCGTATTTTTTAATCATTTTCATTAGACGCACGCTATTATTTCTAATCAATTTATTTAAACAAATCTTATCCTTATTAAATTAACAAGGTCATTCTTTAGATTACAACCATCCCTGCTATGTTATTAATGAATATACTTTATAAGATATGCCTCGTTAAAAGGTTATAAGTCTTAAATATTGTAATACATTTGTAATACTAATTCAATTTTATTGTAGAGCTAATTTATAAAAATATTAAATCAAAATACAATATTGTATTTTGAATTTCCTTTTATAAAGATAAAAAGAATAGCTACATCATTTCTCAAAACAATGAGTAGCTATCCTTTCAATTATCCGATGCCTAAAGCTATTTTGGCATAACGAGACATCATATCTTTATTCCATGGTGGACTCCATACAATCATTACTTCTGTATCAGAAATTTCCGGTATCTCAGCTAGAACGCTCTTAACTTGTTCAATAATTTGTGGTCCTAATGGACATCCCATCGAAGTTAATGTCATTTCAACTGTACATAAACCTTCATCATCAACATCAACTTTATATACTAAACCTAAATTAACGATATCTATCCCTAACTCAGGATCTATTACCATTTCAAGAGCGCCTAAGATACTATCTTTTAGTGCTTCTTCCATCAGTATCACCTCTTTAAAATTTTCTTTACACCAATATATCAAATATCCGACAAAACGCCAATAAAATGCTATGATACTGTTACATGATAATTAACAACACAAGGAGTAATATATGCAACCTTATTTAATTTGTCTAGATCTAGATGGTACATTATTAAATGACAATAAAGAAATCTCACCTTACACTAAACAAGTATTAACCGAATTACAACAATGTGGACACTACGTTATGATTGCTACTGGAAGACCTTATCGTGCGAGCCAGATGTATTATCATGAACTCAATATGAACACACCTGTGGTTAATTTTAATGGCGCATTTGTGCATCACCCAAAAGCAAATGATTTCGAAGTGATACACGAAGTACTAGATGTTGAAATTTCTAAAAATATTATTACAGCGCTTCAACAATCTCATATTACAAATATCATTGCCGAAGTAAAAGATTATGTCTTTATCAATAGTTATGATCCAAGACTTTTTGAAGGTTTTTCTATGGGGAATCCTAAAATTCAAACGGGGAATTTACTAGAAAATCTTAATGAGGCACCTACGTCACTACTTGTTGAAGCAGAAGAAGAAAATATTCCTGAAATTAAAGATATGTTAACCCATTTTTATGCAGAGAATATCGAACATCGCCGTTGGGGTGCCCCTTTCCCAGTCATAGAAATTGTGAAACGCGGAATCAACAAAGCACGTGGAATTAAACATGTTCAAAACTATTTAAATATCGCCGACGATCATATCATTGCGTTTGGTGATGAGGACAATGATATAGAAATGATAAAGTATGCGACCCATGGCATTGCAATGGATAATGGCTTAAAAGACTTAAAAGAAATAGCAAATAATATTACGTATAGTAATAATGAGGACGGCATAGGTCGTTATTTAAATGACTTTTTTAATTTAAAAATGCGTTATTATTAAGTTGAATAAACAATCCAAGTGATGATTAAAAAGGTATACGTTTTCTAATATCATACATATATAAAGGAGAGACAGCTATGAATAAAATTATAATAGTCGGTGCAGTTGCTGGTGGTGCGACTTGTGCAAGTCAAATTCGAAGATTAGATAAAGAGAGTGAAATCATTGTTTTTGAAAAAGATAGAGATATGAGCTTTGCCAATTGTGCATTACCTTATTATATTGGCAACGTTATCGAGGACCGTCGTAAAGTTTTAGCATATACGCCTGATCAATTTTATGACAAAAAGCATATCACAGTAAAAACATACCATGAAGTTATACAAATCAATGATAAAAGACAAACAGTTACTGTCTTAAATCATCAAACTAATCAAACTTTTGAAGAAAGTTACGATACATTGATTTTAAGTCCTGGCGCATCTGCAAACCGATTAAACACTCATAGTGATATCTCATTTACTGTGCGAAATCTCGAAGATACTGAGGCAATTGATACCTTTATTACGAATACTAAAGCACAACGTGCACTTGTTGTTGGCGCGGGGTACATCTCTTTAGAAATTCTTGAAAATTTACATCATAGAGGTTTGGATGTCACATGGATTCATCGCTCTACAAATATTAATAAACTGATGGATCAAGATATGAATCAACCCATCATCGACGAAATAGAAAAAAGAAATATCACTTATAGATTTAACGAAGAAATTAGTCAAGTCAATGGACATGAAGTAACATTCACATCTGGTAAAGTTGAAAACTATGATCTTATTATCGAAGGTGTAGGTACGCATCCAAATTCACAATTTATTAAATCATCTAACGTCATACTAGATGATAAAGGTTATATCCCAGTAAATCATAATTTCCAAACAAATATACCAAATATTTATGCATTAGGTGATGTTATTACTTCACATTATCGTCATGTGAATTTACCGGCACAGGTTCCACTTGCTTGGGGAGCACACCGTGGTGCAAGTATTATAGCTGAACAACTTTCTGGAAATTCGTCTATTCACTTTAAAGGTTATCTAGGAAATAATATAGTGAAATTTTTTGACTATACATTAGCAAGTGTTGGCATCAAACCAAATGAACTTACAAATTTCAATTATGATATGGTTGAAGTTAAGCAAGGCGCTCATGCAGGATATTACCCAGGAAATTCACCACTACATTTACGTGTTTATTTTGAAAAAGACTCGAGAAAACTTTTACGCGCAGCAGCAGTTGGTAAACAAGGTGCCGACAAAAGAATAGACGTATTATCAATGGCAATGATGAATCATGCTACTGTGGATGATTTAACAGAATTTGAAGTAGCATATGCCCCTCCCTATAGTCATCCAAAAGATTTAATTAATTTAATTGGGTATAAAGCACAATAACATTCCACACAATTCATAATTTATGAATAGTATGAGAGAAATAACAAGAGTGACTATTTAGGAAAAGAAAATAAACCTATCATTTTCATATAAAAAGACCAAAATGAATTTTTTAAAAGATAGACTGACCCCAATTAGTGGGAATTATATA
>NZ_KV838700.1:0-1534 GCF_001838765.1 Staphylococcus sp. HMSC34G04 | reverse complement strand
ATGACGCCTAAAATGACAGCAATGAAAGATAGTGTTCTCAACCAGTCTAAAAACTTTACACAGAACAATCGAGTCGGCCAAATGTTAAGTAATATGAGAGGCCAAGCGTCTAATACGGTACAACAAGGTAAGCATTGGATAGGTCATCAAGCCCAACAAGTGAAACAAGCAACGAACAATATATTAGAAAAGGAAATACCACTTACACAACCTAAAGTCGCGATTGCAGGAGCAGGTAGTGTCCAAGTAGGCAAAGGTGTGACACTCAGAGAAGCAGGCCAAAATATTCAACGTACCCTCACACCCAATCATCAAGTGACACACACACCAAAAGATACTATCGTAAAGAGTGAAGGAAATTCAATAAAAGGTAGTGTAAATAAATCTAAAAATTATAGTAAAGAAAAACCCAAAAATTCTCCAAATCCAAATAAGTGGCTAAAAAAGGGTGGGAAAATTAAGGTAGATGAGAATGGAACATGGATTTATACCAATAAAGATGGTATTAAAGTTGCATATAGAAATGGTTATCCAGATTTTAAAGGAGCAGGGCTTGTAGAACAAGAAGTGGATATTAATAGTTTTGATAACTATTACACCGATTTTAAAAAAGCAGATAAACTTGCGGAACGAGAGAAAAGGATTGAAAATACTTGGCACCATCATGAAGATGGAAAAACAATGCAAGAAGTAAATAAAAAAATTCATCGATAATTCACCCATAGAGGTGGTATGTCACTAAAAAAAATTAAAATATTAGAAGGTGAAGTTAATGGAGTTTAAAAAATTTGGTGAAATGTCTAAAGAAAAAATTAAATGTTTAGAACAGAAATATAGGGTTACTTTTCCAAATGATTATAAGCAATTTTTGTTAGGAAATAATGGTGGGTTTTTTAATATCGAAAACATGAACAAAGTACAAGTAGATGAATTAAATGAAAATATATATATGGAAGTGTTATATGGATGTGATACACCTTATGATGTTACGAACATCGAATATTGGATGGATGAATATGAATCGGAATTAGTTGAAGAATCAATTATAATAGGTAATGATTTGTCACAAGGATTTTTAGTATTGATTTTATTAGAAGGATATGAAGGAGTATATTTCTGGGATGATGGACATAATTTCGAGTCATCCAATGATGAAGAAAATACTTATTTTATAGCTGAGACATTCACAAAATTCTTGAAGAAAATACAATATAAATAATATAGATTATATGAGAATATAATGGGAAATACAAATAAAATTATTGCTATGTGTAAAATAAGCGTAAAGTAACATTAGTATACAATAGATAATATTTAAGAGTGAAAGATAAGTTTCTCTGTCAAATAGAACTGGTCGGATTAACTAATAGAAGTTAGGTAAAAATTACTTAACTTCTTTTTTGCATCGTATAAAGATTGTTAATTATCAAGAAGACTCAAATCTTACAAAGGTTGAATATGGTGACCATTATGAACGTGGATTTATGGATCGTAAAAAATTAAAAGCCAACATCGAATATACAACACCGCATGG
>NZ_KV838699.1:0-234 GCF_001838765.1 Staphylococcus sp. HMSC34G04 | reverse complement strand
CTTCTTTATCAATTTCAAATGTTATTTTTACACAATATGGCATGATAAGCATACCTAATTCCATTATAATTTCACCCCATCTTCACTAATGTCATAATTTAACAGACCTAAGTAAAAATATGTTCGTCCAATAAGCAAATGGCTACAAAATAACATTATCATTCCCATCCAAATCGTACTATTTTCTTCAGAATCAACAGGAAGAATTAATGATACATACAACAATAGTCCAAA
>NZ_KV838698.1:0-39907 GCF_001838765.1 Staphylococcus sp. HMSC34G04 | reverse complement strand
TAGAACATGGTGTTTTTATTAAGTTCCCGTTTAAAGGGTTCAGTGCCCTCTCAACTTAGTGGACTTTTATTGATCTATAGCTCGGGTATGTTTTTCTGTGTCTTGAATAGTAGGTTGAATCTTAACATCATGTAATTTATCAATGATATCTTCTTTATCATCCATTTCTTCAATAAATTCATTTGGTGACAAACGTCTGACAACAAAATAAGGACAACCAAAATTACAATATTCTAATATATAATCTTGTATACTTGAAAACCGTTTACTTATTTCTGCCTTTTTATTACTATCTTTATAAAATCCTTTTAAGCGTAATTGATCGTAACCATAATCACCTACGACATAATCATATTTATCTAATATATCCGAATACCTAGCAGAAAATATTTCCTCATCAAAACATTCTCTATATTCTTCTATCAATTCAAAATATTGTTGGTCGACTTTAATCATATTTTCACCTTACAAAAAATGAAATAGAGGCAATAAGCATCAAAAATACCATAAATCACTTACCGATATCTTCAATACACACATTTATTAAAAATATAATGAAATTTTATGTATCACATAAATTATAGATACTCGATAAGCGAGGCACTTATGCCTCTATTTTTAATAGTTTAAAAAATTATTACTTAATTGAGTTGTTCTTCACCTTGGCGTTGTTTCTCTTTAGCCGCTTCATTCACTTGTTCATCAGCATGATACGAACTTCTTACTAAAGGTCCTGCTTGACAATGTTTAAATCCTTTTTCCATTGCAATCTTTCTCATTTTACCAAATTCTAATGGCGTATAATATTTCTCAACTTTCAAATGTTTTCGAGACGGTTGTAAATATTGACCTATAGTTAAGATATCAACATCATTAGCGCGTAAATCATCCATCGTTTCATAAATTTCTTCCATCGTTTCACCTAGACCAACCATCAAACTAGATTTTGTTGGAATATCAGGTTGTAATTCTTTAGAACGACGTAAAAATTGTAAAGTTCTATCGTAAGTTGCTCGAGCTCTAACTCTTGGTGTTAAGCGACGAACCGTTTCAATGTTGTGATTAAGAATGTCTGGTCTAGAAGCCATTAATGTTTCAAGGGCTTCATAATCGCCACCCATGTCAGATGGTAAAATTTCTATTGTTGTAAATGGATTTCTTTCTCTTACTTTGCGTACTGTTTCTGCATACACATTTGAACCTTGATCTCTTAAATCATCACGTGCAACAGCAGTAATTACAACATGTTTTAAATTCATTAATTCTACTGATTCTGCAACTCGTTCTGGTTCATTTAAATCTAATTCATTAGGCAAACCCGTTTTTACTGCGCAGAATCGACATGCTCTTGTACATACTGCCCCTAAAATCATAAATGTAGCTGTACGACGCGCACCCCAACATTCGTGAATATTCGGACATTTAGCTTCTTCACACACTGTGTGTAAATTCTTGTCACGCATCATTTTCTTAAGACCAGTATAATTATCGTTTGTGTTAAGCTTAATCTTTAACCAATCCGGTTTACGTAAAATTTCTTCATTTCTAGTCGCCATAACAACGCATACCCTCCTGTTTAATATATCTTCGTTTATTATAACATATCGGTATTAACATTAAATTAAAATTCAATATACGTTTCTCTTATAATTTTAGTAATTTCTCTTTAAAAATATCACGTAAAAATTCAGGCATAATATAATCTGTAGATAATCCCTTTAACAGTGGGAAGTATCTTCCAAATGTATACATATCAACAGTACCTAACGTATATTGTTTATCATTTTGAATCTCTTCATCGCCTATAAAATAACGGTCTTCTGACTCAATAAAACCAAGATTATATAAAATATATCCTCCAAAGATATCCCCTCTAAAACCAAGACCTTGTGCATGTTCGTGCATATATTCTTGCTTTTGGCTTTTTTGAATCACTTGCTTTAATTGTTTACCAGTTAATCGAATCCTTACAATATTGATTGGATGGGGTAACATGCGATGTATATCATATTCCGTCACTTTATCAGCTTCAATGCCATTAACTATAAGTCCAGCATTTACGATTGCACAATCAGCCCTTGAAAACTCATATACACTTTCAGCCAGTAAATACGATGTTCTTGTAATAACATCTGTTCTTTTGACTAAGTTCACATGATGATTAACTACTGGTTTACTTAGAAGTGCTCTTCCTTCTTCTTCAAAATGTGTCTCGACTAAAGGAAGTGTTTCAATAGGATGAATTTTGGCGATTTTATCAACGATTTTTCCATTTTCAATCGTGATATTAACTTCACCTAAATAATAGCCATATTTTCCTGCAGCTGCCATCAAAACACCATTGTTTATTTCTCCATGTTCAAAATGATGGTGTGTATGACTACCAAAGATAACATCTATTTCCGGAATCTCTTGGCATAACTTTTCATCAAAAAAGATACCGACATGGCTCATAACCATCAAAAGATCATATTCACCTTGATGTGCATTGATTTCATCTTTGATTGCCGCTAGTGGATCCGTAACAATCCAATCCAGTGCTCGATAAAAAGGTGTGAACGGTGCCGTTGCTGCAACAAATAAAATGCGTGTTCCTTTTATTTCTTTGATATACGAAGAGGCAATATGATGAGGAAGTTGTCCCTTTTCATCTATGACATTCGTGCAAATCACTTTAAAATTCGCATCGTTATATAGATTTTGTAAAGCATCATGAGAAATTGTCATTCCTTCATTATTTCCAATGGTTGCAATATCACAATGTGCTTCATTTAAAAGTTCTATATTTTTATGTCCTACCGTAGCTTCTGTCACAGGTGCTGATAAATCAACATGGTCACCTATATCTATATAGAGTGAGGGATGTTCAAGTTGCGGTCTATGTTTTGCCATATAAGCTTGAATACGAGCATATTCATTTAAATGACTATGAATATCATTCGTGTGATATATTGTTAATTCCATAACATGATCTCCCTCTTTAAAATTTATATACTTAATTGTACTTTAGCATTAAAGAACAAAGTCTCAAAGCATAACTACTTCACTTTTAAATAAAAGATTTAATGATTAAATATACCCCCATGATAAGCATTACTGTTCTCAATAACATCACAACTGTGTCGGATTTCATAGATCGATTGACCCTTACACCTATTTGTGCACCTATCACACTTGAAATAATGAGAATGATGGAATATCCCCAAGCCACATGTCCTTGAAGGATATGCCCTATCGAACTCATCACACTTGAAAAGAAAATCATCATCATACTTGTGCCTACTGCAACATGTGGTGGAAATCTAAAGACGATGAGCATAAGAGGGGTCATCAATGCACCTCCACCTATGCCAAACAGCCCTGTTAATATCCCAATAAATAACGTTGTTATAAAAGCAAACAGAGGAGGGACACTATAACGGTATGTTTTCCCTTCAGCATCAACATATGTACGCGCATACTTAGGTTTGTCAAAAATTTTAAAAGGTTTTATTTTGTGACGAATCATCAGTAATATCGACACAAATATCATAAACACGCCAAAGTATAAGTTAAATGAATCAAGTGTAAGGTATCTACTTAAAAAAGAACCAACCAAAGATCCAGGTAGTAGCCCAAATAGAAATATCGAGCCGTTTTTTATATCTACTTGTTTGGTTTTTAAATATCCTAATGAGGAAGATAGTCCAGTAACAATCAGAATAACTGAAGAAGTACCTATTGCAATTTGCGTCGTAATACCATGTAGAAGATGATGGTTTACGCCTAAATAAACAAGTGTGGGGACGATGATGATTCCACCACCAATACCAACGATAGATCCTAAAATCGCTGAAAATCCCCCTATTAATATTAATAGAATAATTGTTAATAACATGACATTCGCCTCTTAAAATAGTTTTAATTGTTGTGGTGCTAAACCTTCATAATCAATGTCTAAAATATTTTGATACTTTTTAGCATTATTAGCTGCATGACCGCCAGAATTATTATTAAAAATAACGTATACTTTCTTAGCCTTTTGATTAAGTATTTCGACTTTACGAGCCAAGTCAGCTAACTCTTCCTCGCTATAATCATATAAATATCTTACATCTCGCCATTCTTGATCAGTCATATCTTTTTTAGTCCAACCATAATGATTACGTCCATGATAACGTACAAAAGCAATATCACTAGTAATCCTATTTACTAGAGGAATGCTCCCCTCTTTAATTTGAGGTTCATCTACCACTGCATGAATGATTTGATGTTGTGTTAAGAAGGATAAAGTTTGTTCTTTATATTGATTGTCAAACCATGATTGATGTCTAAATTCAATGCTCATCGGAATATCACTTAATTGTTTTCTCACATATAAGATGTAATTTATATTTTGAACGTTACAATCAAACCAAGGTGGGAATTGTACAAGCACCATCGCCAATTTATTATGCTCTTTTAACGGATTGATCATTTCTTTAAACTGTTTAAATAATACATCTCTCGACTCTGCATAATCTCTATAGTCAGCATGTAATGTTAATGCTTGATGAATTTTAACGACGAATTGAAATCTATTCGGCGTTTCATTTATCCATTTAATTATATTTCGTTCTGGTTGTATCGCATAATACGAAGCATCCAATTCTACTATCGGGAAATGACTAGCATAAGTTTTTAACTTATCTGTTTTACGCTCTAAATCCTCATATAATGTATCATGGTCACCCCAACCAGTAAGACCTATTTCTATCATATTTATCACCAACAACATGATACCACATTACAATTCATTGATTCACTTGAGTTAAATTAAATTTACATATTCTTTAATATACACATATCTGAAAGTTAAACAAAAACATCTCTTATGGTAAGAGGAAGATACAACCACTTTCAAATATCTTGTATAACCTTAGCAATAAAAACTAAGGTTAATAAAAATTATATTTATCGAGTTTTTCATTCTATTATTGCCTACTAAAATAGAAATCAAAACCACCTGTATGAACGGGTGGTTTGTTCTACGGCTATAAGCCTTTCTTACTGGCCAGCCCTAAAAGGGCACTGATAGGTCAGCCAACTGCACTACTTTCCCAGCACCCCTAAAGGGGTACTATTTTTTTCGTCTTTTTTTAATTTCTTCTCCTGTAAAGGGATCTAGGTATTCTTCCATTGAAATTTGATCTGCAACGATATCTTCTTGTAATTGATTACGAATGTAATTTTCAATTACCTTTTTATTTCTACCTACTGTATCTACATAAAATCCTTTACACCAAAACTTTCTATTTCCATATCTATATTTTAAATTAGCATGTCTATCAAAAATCATTAAACTACTTTTACCTTTTAAATATCCAACAAATGATGATACTCCTAATTTAGGTGGAATACTAACTAACATATGAAATATGATCTTTACATGCTTCTGCTTCTATAATTTCTACGCCTTTTCTTTCACATAGTTGACGTAAAATAACTCCAATATCTCTTTTGATTTTTCCATATATCACTTGTCTTCTATATTTTGGTGCAAAGACTATGTGATACTTACAATTCCATTTTGTATGTGCTAAACTATTTGTGTCAGATGACATTAAAAAGCATCTCCTCGTGTTGAATATTTTGGTTGGCTGACCAATATATATTCTAGCATGATGAGATGTTTTTTTAGATAACGGTAAAACCTTTTCTGAACCATACGCATAGCGCATGGTTTTCTTTATACAAAAACACCTGGAACATTGTATCATGTCCCAGGTTTTCTACCTTTACAATTTATATCACAGCTAAATTATACAACATCTTAATTGCCCCGCAACTTGTTTGACATTCATAGCCACTATCATTTTTACAACAAAATTAACGATGCATCATGCTTTGCGGAAATTTTTGATGTTTTAATTTATTTTCTTCTTCACGATCCATTTCATCCTCAATATCCATACCAAGTAGCTCTTCTATTAAATCTTCGTGCGATACAATAGCATCCGTACCGCCATATTCATCTAATACAATCGCTAGATGTTTTCGTGAAACGGTCATTTTACGCAATACCCATTCTGCCCTATTATGTTCATTTACAAATAAAGGGCTTGATGCATAATTTGTAATTGCGTCCTCTTTATGTTTACTCCAAGCTAATAAATATTTTGAGTGGAATACACCGATAATATCATCTATATCTTCATCATATACTGGATATCTAGTATATGGATTATTCATCACTGTATCATAAGCTTCGTCATATGTTACATCCTTTGAAAAAGCTACAACATTAATACGGGGCGTAGTATCAACATCCTTAACTTTCAATTGTTCAAAGTCCATAACGTTTTGAAGTCGAGTATTTTCTATCTCATTAAATGCACCTTCTCTACCCGCAATATTTAATAATGTGCGAATTTCTTCTTTAGAAAATCTTTTTTCAACAGGTTGGCCTCGAGATAGTAAATGATTAATACCATCTGTCATCTTGTTTAATAAAATTGTAATGGGCTTGAGTACAATGACACATATATGAATGATAGGATACACAAGTTTTGAAATTTTATCAGGAAATGTTGCAGCAATTGATTTAGGAATCACTTCAGAAATAAGTATAATAACAATTGTTACAATTGCTGATGCTATTCCCACGTTCACTCCAATATCAATCGCTAAGATTGTCACGAGTGTAGGTAAAATAATATTCGCTACATTGTTACCGATTAATATAGCAGTGATAAACTCACTTGGTTTATCTAATAACTTTGTTAAACCTTGCGCCTTACGATCACCCTTTTTAGCTTCAGTTTGAAACTTAGTGCGATTCGCGGCTGTTAATGCTGTCTCACTACCTGAAAAGAAAAATGAAACAAATATTAATAGTATAATTGCAATAATCATGATGCATTTCTCCTTAAGATTTAGTCCGTATTAATACATTATTTCCCGAGAAATGAGTTATCAAACTTATCATTTATATTGGATTACCACAACGCACGAATATGAAAGAACTAATGTAAAACATTTTTATAGTTTATCGTGGCTTACTCTCATAAAGTATATCAGTAACTTAACTATTCCTTTTGTTAAAAATTAAACGATTAGCTATGATAATTCATTTCATTTATTAAAGTAAAGAGTTCAGACTTCTAAAAACTTCCACTTTAAATACTTTGTAAAAATTTAAGAAGTAAAAATCAGCTAAATATATAGTAAAATGAAATTCATGTCGTAATTATCATTAAAATGTTAAATAACACAATGATAAAAAGTGGTTTAATAGTTCTTAAAGAAAATTTTTCCTTTTAATCCATAAAATGAAATCGATGATAAAGTAAGCAATAGAGACTAGCATAACAATTATGATAATAGTTTCTATTCCTTGAAATTCTTTACTTTTAATTTCTAGCACTCTTATAAATATATTTGCTAGAAATAACATTATCAAGACAACTATTGATATGTACGACTTGATCCTGGATAATTGAATATTTACTGACATACTCTCGTATTGGTCAGGCGTCAATTTTTCATGTGGGTTATCTATAATCTTTTCTAACTTTTTCATTGTATTGATAATTTTATTACTCATCTTAATATCTTTTTTAGTTATCAGGAATGTAGTAGCTTTACCACCACCCTATAAAGCATCGCTATATCCATCTAATTCTTTTTTCAACTGAACGAATTGTTTATTTTTCGAATAAGCAGTTTATAACTGCTTTATAAAACCGAGTTTTCTGCTATTAGTGAGCAATCACCCGGTATACCTTTCACTTTTTTGAAGCCATAGTAGCTACAGGTGCAATCATATCCAATAAGTTTGCATCATCCAAATCATGTTTAGCTTGAAAATCTTTGAAGTCACCCAAAGTAATTTTGATATGCTTATTCAAATCTTTACCATTAACTTCATTATTTGCAATAGCTAGTGTTTCTGTAATATCTTCAATGTTTTTACAGTAGAATCCATTTTATTTAATGAATTGAAATATTAAATGAGATACTAAAAAAATTTCATAAAATAGACTCATGACCGATACTCTTATATAAGATGTTATTAACCAATAAAAATAGATATTAGAGCCAATATGAGCTACAACAATCATAAATTAACTACTCGTGCAAGTATAAAGTATTATTAGAAAAGAAAATTATTCTTTTAGAGTTTTTACGAATCAGTAAAAACATTTTCTTTCAACTATTTATCATAAAATTAAAAGAAATATCATAATTATATTGTTTAAAAAGCTTAAATAAATTATGGAACTCGTAAAAAGAATTATGTTCACTTTTCTAAATTAACTAATATGAAATAAGTGGATAAGGTATTAACTTCTATTTAATTTTTTCAATGTCACCAACTGAGTTTGACATAAAAATAAAACAACCAGCGAATCACAAATGATTCGTTGGTTGTTAATCATATTATAGTTGATTTAATATTAACCAATTGAGCCTTCCATTTCAAACTTAATTAAACGGTTCATTTCTACTGCGTATTCCATTGGTAATTCTTTAGTGAACGGCTCAATGAATCCCATAACAATCATTTCTGTCGCTTCTTCTTCAGAAATACCACGACTCATAAGATAGAATAATTGCTCTTCTGATACTTTAGAAACTTTAGCTTCATGTTCTAATGAAATATTGTCATTGAACACTTCATTATAAGGGATAGTATCTGAAGTTGATTCATTATCTAAAATTAATGTATCACATTCGATGTTTGAACGTGCACCCTTAGCTTTACGTCCAAAATGAACGATACCACGATAAATGACTTTACCACCATTTTTGGAGATAGATTTAGAAACAATAGTTGAAGATGTATTAGGTGCTTTATGAATCATTTTAGCACCGGCATCTTGAACTTGGCCTTTACCAGCAAATGCAATGGATAGCGTGCTACCTTTAGCACCCTCACCTAAAAGTACACAGTTTGGATATTTCATCGTCAACTTAGAACCTAAGTTTCCATCTACCCATTCCATATTACCGTTCTCATGTACAAAGGTACGTTTAGTTACTAAATTATATACGTTGTTGGCCCAGTTTTGGATAGTAGTATATCTTACATGTGCATCTTTGTGTACAATAATTTCAACAACTGCCGAATGTAGTGAACTTGTGGAGTATACAGGTGCAGTACAACCTTCTACATAGTTTACTGATGCACCTTCATCAGCAATAATTAATGTACGTTCGAATTGTCCCATATTCTCAGAGTTAATACGGAAATATGCTTGTAGTGGTGTATCTAATTTAACATTCTTAGGAACATAAATGAATGAACCACCAGACCATACTGCTGAATTTAATGCAGCAAATTTATTATCTGCAGCAGGTACTACAGACGCAAAATATTCTCTGAATAACTCTTCATTTTCACGTAATGCACTATCAGTATCTTTGAAAATAATACCCTTTTCTTCCAATTCTTTCTCCATATTATGATAAACAACTTCTGATTCATATTGAGCAGAAACTCCAGCTAAGTATTTCTGCTCAGCTTCTGGAATACCTAATTTATCAAAAGTACGTTTGATTTCTTCAGGCACTTCATCCCATGAACGTTCAGTATGTTCAGAAGGTTTAACATAATACGTAATATCATCAAAATCTAATTCAGATAAATCTCCACCCCATTGTGGCATTGGCATTTTATAGAATAATTTCAATGCTTTCAAACGGAAATCTAACATCCATTGTGGCTCTTCTTTCATTTTAGAGATTTCTGTTACTATATTTTCCGTTAAACCACGCTCTGATCTAAAAATGGAAATATCTTCGTCATGGAATCCGTATTTATAATCCCCAACATCAGGTGCTTGTTTTGCCATTTTAATCACTCCTTGATTTTATAATTAATAAACGGCATGCGTATAAAAAATTCATTTATATTTATGTTTACTCTATTTTGTTATGCTCTATCATTATAATTTAAACTTTTATGATGTAATACAATCACTGAATTAAACATATGAGGATGTTGATTCAGTATAACAATATATTTACATCATCAAAAGGTATTATAATGTATTGGTTTTAATCTTCTTCAGTTGTACCTTCTGATTTACCTTCTTTTTCGACTGTCCCTTTTTCTAATGCTTTCCATGCAAGCGTTGCACATTTAATTCGAGCTGGGAATTGTGAGACACCTTGAAGTGCCTCAATATCTCCCATTTCTTCAGTAATCTCGTAGTCTTCACCGAGCATCATTTTAGTAAATTCTTGGCTCATTTGCATTGCTTCACCAAGTGAATGACCTTTAACTGCTTCAGTCATCATAGATGCACTAGACATTGAAATTGAACATCCTTCACCTTCAAACTTAGCATCATTAATGATTCCGTCTTCAATATCAAATGTCAAACGTATGCGATCACCACATGTAGGATTATTCATATCAACAGTCATTGAGCCATTGTCTAAGACACCTTTGTTTCTAGGGTTTTTGTAATGATCCATAATTACAGATCGATATAATTGATCCAAATTATTAAAATTCATAAGAGAAAAACTCCTTCGTTTGTTTCAATGCTTGAACTAATTGATCTACATCTTCTTTCGTATTATAAACGTAAAAACTTGCACGTGCTGTTGAAGAGACACCCAACCATTTCATCAAAGGTTGCGCACAATGATGGCCTGCACGAACTGCAACACCTTCTGTATCAACGGCTGTAGCTACATCATGTGGATGTATATCTTCTAAATTAAAAGTAATGACCCCTGCACGTCTATCTTTTGGTGGACCGTAAATTTCAAGACCATCTATACTTAACATTTGTTCATATGCATATTCTGTCAATTTTTTTTCATGTTGATGAATCGCATTAAAACCTAAATTCTCAATATAACGTATAGCTTCTGCTAGACCTATTGCTTGAGCAATAAGTGGTGTACCAGCCTCAAATTTAGTTGGTAGGTCAGCCCACGTGGCGTCATATTTACTTACGAAGTCTATCATATCTCCACCAAATTCAACGGGTTCCATATTTTGTAATAATTCTCTTTTTCCATATAAGACTCCAATGCCAGTAGGACCTAACATTTTATGTCCACTAAAACTATAAAAATCAGCATCAATATCTTGCATATCTAAAGCCATGTGTGGAGCTGATTGCGCACCATCCACACTTATAACTGCACCATGTTCGTGTGCAATTTTAGCGATAGTTTTAACATCATTAATTGTTCCTAAAACGTTGGAAACGTGAGCGATAGCAACAATTTTAGTTTTATCATTGATGGTTGCTTTTATATCATCTAATTGCAATTCACCATCTTTTGTCATAGGAATAAATTTTAGTGTTGCATTTTTACGTTTAGCTAATTGTTGCCATGGAACAATATTAGCATGATGTTCCATTTCTGTTACAACAATTTCGTCACCCTCACTAATATGAGCATCACCATAACTATGTGCTACGATATTTATTGATGCAGTTGTTCCTCGAGTGAAAATAATTTCTTCAAAGTACTTCGCATTGATAAAACGTCTTACTGTTTCTCTCGCATTTTCATAGCCATCCGTAGCTAATGACCCCAATGTGTGTACACCACGATGAACATTAGAATTATAACGCTTGTAATAATCATCTAGTACATTTAAAACTTGTACAGGTGTTTGACTAGTCGCAGTTGAATCAAGGTATGCTAAACGTTTATTATTTACCTTTTGCTCAAGTATCGGAAAGTCTTTAATGACTGCCTTAACATCAAGAGAATGTTCGGCCATTATAGTCACGACCTTTCTATATATGAGTTTCCCCTTTAAGAGGTATCAATTGAATTAATCTTTGACTTTATTTTGAAACTTTACGCTCAATTACTTCTCTTAGTTGACGCTTTACATCGTCAATCGGTAATTCACGTACTACTGGGTCTAAGAAACCATGTATAACTAAACGCTCTGCTTCAGCTCTTGAAATACCACGGCTCATTAAATAGTATAATTGCTCAGGATCTACACGACCAACTGAAGCTGCATGTCCTGCTTCAACATCATCTTCGTCTATTAAAAGAATAGGGTTAGCATCACCACGTGCATTTTCAGATAACATCAAAACACGTGACTCTTGGTTCGCAATAGATTTTGTACCACCATGTTTAATGTAGCCAATTCCATTAAATACAGAAGATGCATTTTCTTTCATAACACCATGTTTCAATATATACCCGTCTGTTTCTTTACCATATTGAACAATTTTGGAAGTTAAATTTATTTTTTGATCACCTGTACCAACAACAACTGATTTCAATGCACTTGTTGAACGATCACCGTTTAGATTTGTAGTATTATCTATAATTTGGCTACCTTCATTCATTAATCCTAGTGCCCAATTGATAGAAGCATCTGCATCTGCAGAACCACGACGAATGATATGACCTGTAAATCCTTTATCTAAATAATCAACTGAACCATATGTGACGTTAGAGTTTGCGCCAGCGATAACCTCTGACACAATATTAAGTTGGTTATCTTCACCACTAGTAGTAGAAAGATAGTTCTCTACATAGGTAACTTCCGCACTTTCTTCTGTAACAATGATGACGTGATTGTAAAAACTCGCTTGTTCATCATCATGTAAAACAACATACTGTATCGGATGTTCTACAACAGTATTTTTAGGTACATAAACAAAAATACCACCGTTCACTAATGCAGTATGTAATGCTGTTAAACGATGTTCATCAACATTTACTGCTTTAGTCATAAAGTACTTTTGAACTAAATCACTATGATTGACTAGTGCTTCAGATAGACCTTCAATAATCACACCATCATTTTTAGCTTGATCTGATACCTGTGTATATGCCAAATCATTATTATGTTGAATGATTAAATTTTCTGAGTTTTCAACATCAATGATTTCTTTAACAGACTTTGGTAAATCAGTTAATTGATGGTATGAATCTCCTGTTGTATGGTGTTGTTTAAACGTATCAAAATCCCATTTTCTTAATTTCGTTTTATCAGGTTTTGGCATTTCTAAAGTTTCTGTTAATTTCAACGCTTTTTTACGTAACTCTGTCATCCAAGAAGGTTCATTGTGCGCTTTAGAATAATCAACAAGTTGTTCTTCAGAAATGTTCAAAGTTTTAGTTGTCATCACTTTTTCCTCCTACTTGATGAAATAAATTTTACTTCGAATGTTCAGTTTCATCATTTTATGTGAACATCTCAATGCTAATTTTGGAATATGACTATTCAGCAGCACCAAATTCTTCTTTAACCCATTCATAGCCTTCTTCTTCAAGACGTTTAGCTAATTCTGGGCCTCCAGATTTCACAACTTTACCACCATACATCACATGTACTTGATCTGGTGTAATATAATTTAAAAGTCGTTGATAGTGCGTAATCATTAATGCACCAAACTCTTCACCACGCATTTGATTAATACCTTTAGAAACCACTTTTAAAGCATCGATATCCAAACCAGAGTCAATTTCATCTAAAATAGCGAATTTCGGTTCTAACATCATTAATTGTAAAATCTCATTTCGTTTTTTCTCTCCACCAGAGAAACCTTCATTTAAATAACGTTGAGCCATATCTTTATCGATATCTAAAAAGTCCATTTGTTTATCCAATTTCTTGATGAACTGCATTAAATTAATTTCTTGTCCCTCTTCACGTTTCGCATTGATTGCTGAGCGCATAAAATCTGCGTTTGTTACCCCTGTAATTTCTGATGGGTATTGCATAGCTAAAAATAAACCTGCTTTAGCTCTCTCATCTACGTCTAACTCTAAAATATTAACGCCATCTAATAATACTTCACCTTGTGTAACTTCATAACTTGGATGTCCCATAATTGCTGACGATAATGTTGATTTACCAGTACCATTAGGTCCCATAATTGCGTGTATTTCACCAGTATTAATTGTTAAGTTAACACCTTTTAAAATTTCTTTATCCTCGATAGACACATGTAGGTCCTTAATCTCTAATGTTGATGACATTTATATTCCCTCCGTAAAATATAAAGTTTTCTTAACTAGTTTATAATAATTTTAATCTATAGTCAAAAAGACTCATTGAATTTCAATCCACTTCATTATAACGTACTTAGTCGCTAATATAAACTTTTTAAAACACTTATTTAGATTTATTATTTAACAATAATTATTTTTATGTAATCATTCTGAAATTTTTTAAATGATAATGGCAAGCTCACTTTCTCAATAGCCAATCTTTAGACAAAAAGAAAAATATCCCAAGAAGTTCAAATAATGTGATATTATGCACTTTAACCTTTAAAATTTTCTTGAAAGGAGTTTTTTATGAAAAAATTCAAATGGATAAATATATTTAAAGGTTTTGGTATGGGCACAAGTGATCTCGTCCCAGGTGTAAGTGGAGGGACTATCGCTTTATTACTTGGAATTTATGAAGACTTTATTAGCTCAATTAGTGGTTTGTTTTCAAGACGATTTTGGCCTAGCTTAAAATTTTTACTACCTATTTTAATAGGAATGCTAATAGCTATAGGACTATTAAGTCAATTATTTAATTATTTGCTTAGTCAACATCATATTCCTACTATGTTATTTTTTACAGGTTTGATTCTCGGTATCATCCCTTATTTATTAACCGTCTCTAATTTCAAAAAAAATTTCAGTATAATACATTATTCTATTCTATTATTAGGTATTGCTATTATAGTCGTTTTCGCATTGCTTAATCATGGGGACAAGCATACAGGTGAAACACTTACTTTATCTTTCAGTCTTATCATTAAATATTTTATCGCAGGTGTTTTCGCTTCAAGTGCTATGTTATTACCGGGCATTTCTGGATCATTTATGTTACTTGTCTTCGGAGTATATGGGACGCTAATGTATGCCATCTCTGAACTACTTCATTTTAATTTAAATGCATTACCTATCATATTAATAGTAGGTTTCGGTATTGTCACTGGATTTATGATTTCAAGTCGATTAATTCAATATTGTCTACATCAACACCCTACAATGACCTTTGCTTTGATAATAGGCTTTGTGATTGGATCGTTGTATGCAGTTTTCCCTGGATTCCCGAAAGACTTAATCCAATGGATCATATCATTTTTCCTATTGGTCACTGGCTTCTTAGTAAGCTATGTTCTTGGTAAAATTACAGCAAAAAATGAAGCATCATTTTGATATATACACAAACAAGCCCTCATATACCTTAGAGTACATGAGGGCTAAATTATAAGGACTATTATTAGTCACCTTTATTACCTTTAAATTTATCAATAACGTCATTTGCTTTTTCTTTAACGTTTTCTACAGCTTCTTTTGCTTTACCAGAAGCTTTGTCACCTTTACCATCTTTTTCTAATTCTTTATTATCAGTAGCATTACCTACTGTTTCTTTAATATTACCTTTAGCTTGTTCAAATTTATCTTCAGCCATTTAAAATTCCTCCTTATGCTTAACTTATTAATATTGTTACCCTCTTATTTATGAGCTAAACATCTTTTATGAATTTTTTTCACATACAGATGATTTTACGAAAGAAACTATAAATTTACAGTAGATTATAATATATTGAATATAAAATAATTATAAGTTGGGTTGGTATATTTTATGAAATTTATTACTATTAAAGCGATTACTGAAAAAGGGTTAGATAAAAAAGTAAATCAATTTTTAAAATCACATCCACAAATTGAAATTATCAAATTTGATTACCAAATGGGATATAGCGGTGTAAGTGTTGGTATTTCATACCGTGATAATATTTAAATAATTATAGATATGTTGTGCGTATAAAGACCATTGGCTTTACCTCTTACAAAGCTTCCTATTCTAAAAATATGGCTAGTGAAAAATAGTCATTGTTAGATAACTATAATCACAGAAAAATGTTTATGGAAGTTAAAATGTCTAACAAAAGTGAGTTAAAAATTAAAGGTTCAATAGCAAAAAACACGTAAATGATTTTATATTAAATCATCTACGTGTTTTTGTATAATCATGTGACAAACGATTAAATATTATTAATTGTTTGCTATTTACTTAGCAGGTACGACAGCTCCATCATACTTATCTTTAATATAATCTTGAATTTCTTTAGATTGTAGCACTTCCATTAATACTTTGATATTTTCATCATTTTTATGACCTTTTTTAACTGCAATTAAATTTGCATATGGGTTATCTTTAGGAGATTCTAAAGCAATCGAATCTTTTTTAGGACTTAATTTTTGGTCAATCGCATAGTTAGAATTAATGATTACTGCGTCAGCGTCTTGATTTTGATAGATTTTTGGTAAATATTCTGCTGATTGTTTGTTGTTAAATTTAATATCTTTTTTGTTTTCAGTTATGTCATCAAATTTAGCATTTTCAATTTTAACGCCTTTTTTAAGTTTAATAAGACCTTCATCTACAAAGAATTTTAAGAAACGACCTTGTTCAGCTGGGTTATTTGATACATATACTGTTGCACCTTTAGGTAGATCTTTTAAGCTTTTATATTTTTTTGAGTATACAGCCATAGGTTCTAATTCAACATTCCCAGCCGATTCAATTTTATACCCTTTTTCTTTACTTTCAGTATTTAAATATGGTGTATGTTGGAAGAAGTTCGCATGGATTTCACCTTTGTCTAATAATTTATTAGGCGTTGTGTAATCGTTAATTGGTTTGATTTTTAAATCATAACCTTTTTTCTTCAATAATGGTTTTGCTTTTTCTAAAATTTCAGCGTGTGGTGCTGGAGATGCACCTACTGTGATAGTTTTTTTCTTATCTTTACCTCCACCACATGCAGCTAAGGCAATCGTTAAAGCCAATACTAAAATAATTCCGAATAATTTTTTCATAGAATATAATCCCCTTTTCTTTAGCGTTTATCGATTTTATTTGTAAGCCAATCCCCTAGGAACTGGATTATAAATACAATAATTAAAATAAATACTGTTGAAACTAAAATGACATCATTTTGATTTCGAGTAAATCCTGTTAAATATGCTAAATTACCTAAACCACCTGCACCAATAACACCTGCAATAGCTGTAGAACCTACCAAAGCAATTGCAGTAACGGTAATACCTGAGACTAATGCAGGCATTGCTTC
This sequence comes from Staphylococcus sp. HMSC34G04, assembly GCF_001838765.1. Classification (NCBI taxonomy): domain Bacteria; kingdom Bacillati; phylum Bacillota; class Bacilli; order Caryophanales; family Staphylococcaceae; genus Staphylococcus; species Staphylococcus sp. HMSC34G04. The sequence continues at coordinate 22,853 of NZ_KV838698.1, read as the reverse complement.
AGGAAGTAGTACTTTTCTCACAACTATCGAAGTATTCGCTCCCATCGACCAAGCAGCTTCTATAACTCCTTTATCAATTTCTTTAAAAGCAATCTCGACCAATCTAGCGTAGAATGGCGCTGCACCAATAATAAGTGCTGGTAATGCACCAGTTGGCCCACTGATTGTTCCGAGAAGTACACTTGTAAATGGAATTAACAGTAAAATTAATATGATAAATGGAATTGCTCTAAATAAATTAACAATGAATGACACAATCGTGTAGAAAATCTTAGCAGCCAATGAGTTACTTTTCGCAGATAAAAAGAGTAATACCCCTAATATAAGTCCAAAGACAAATGCAAAAAGTGTCGAAACAACAGTCATATATAGAGTTTCTAAAATTGCTTGCCAAACCTCTGGCCACTGAACATTCGGCATTGTCACCATTTCATGAAATATTTCACCGTAAGATTTACCCATGTCTTAGCACCTCCACATTAACGTGTTGTTCGTGAAGATTATGTTTAAATTGCTTGAAATGTTCCTCACTTATATGTGGTATGTGAATAACTAAAAATCCAAGCGAACCGTTTTTAGTATTCTTAATATCCGCTTCAAGAATATTCACATCTATGTTATGTGTCTTCGTCATATAAGATATGATAGGCTCAGTCGTATTATCACCAGTAAAGTTTAACCTCACAATATATGCATCATGATCTAATGGCTCCAAATACTCTAAAGAATCTTCAAAATCATCGTTTAAATCATCTTTCACAAAACGTTTCGTTACTTCATGTTGTGGATTCTCAAATACTTTACTTACCGCTCCTTGTTCAATAACTTTACCGTTTTCCATTACAGCAACTTCATCACAAATTCTTCGTATAACATGCATTTCATGTGTTATAAGTACAATAGTTAGATTTTGTTGTTCCCTTACCTTCAATAATAAATCTAGAATTTCATCTGTAGTTTGTGGATCTAATGCACTTGTCGCCTCATCACATAACAATACATCTGGATTATTAGCTAATGCTCTCGCAATACCCACTCTTTGTTTTTGTCCGCCTGATAATTCAGACGGATACGCACTTTCTCGACCTTTTAGACCGACAAGTTCAATAAGTTCCAATGCTTTTTGTTTAGCTCGACCACTTGGAACGCCAGCAATTTCTAATGGAAATGTTACATTTTTCAATACATTTCTTGACCATAGCAAGTTAAAATGTTGAAAAATCATACTCACCTTTTGTCGTTTTTTTCGTAACTGTGATTTAGATAATTGACTTATATTGTCTCCATCTATAATGATTTCACCTGACGTTGGAGATTCTAAGTTGTTAAACATTCTTATGAGCGTACTTTTACCAGCTCCTGAGAAACCAATCACACCAAAAATAGAGCCGGATTCAATGTTTAAATCAACGTGATCAACAGCAAGAACATCTTTGTCCTTGGTATGATAGCGTTTAACAATTTGGTTTAGCTTAATCACGTTAATAGCCTCCTTATGTTGCTTAGTAATCAAATTAAAAATGCTTTCTCAATTTTTAGAAAATTTGAGAAAGCATTTGTTGAAATGTTCTTTCTCTCATCTTCTAAAGTTATACTTTATGTGAATTGGCACCATTTCTATTTTAGACGGTTGCCGGGCTTCTTAGGGCACATCCCTCCACCTCTCTCGATAAGAGTTAAAGCATTATTTAATTTGTATTAATCCTACCATCGTACTAATGTTTCGTCAATAATTATTTTAAATTTTCTAACAAATAAGTAACTGACTGAAATGCATAGATTCTTTTTATCTCTTCATCTCTACGCATAAGCAACAATACAGGAACAGACATAATTTGTTTCTCTTTACTCCATTCAGGATAAAAATTAAGATCTATTTTTTTTATTGGCAATTGTAAGATTTCATTAGCAATATCCAACATCCTTTCAGAAATCTTACATGTTCCACACATTGGTGTATAACCAAATATAAGATGTTTATCTTTATTAAAATTAACAGTTATGTCTTCAATATCCTTCAATTTATTCATTTACTAAAACTAGCCTTTCAGTTTTTAAATTATTCATAAGTTTCTTTTCTTTTTTTACATTAAAACCATATCTACTTAATACATGTGCTAAATAATTTTTGGGGCACTTAGCAACTTCACAAAACGTTTTATCAACATAAATATGTTCACTTTCGCTTAAATAACGTTTAAACCATTTTCTAATTTTTTCACCCTCATCATCAGAATCGGCAAGAACATAAACTTGTTTGTCATAAAGTGTTTCTATCATGTTGTCTATCTTATCTATACTCATAGTGCCATGTGTACAAATGATGTTTACAGGTTCAGCGATCACTTGTTGTACTCTCTTCTTATCCGATTTACCTTCGACAATAATAACCTTATTTACAATAGCCATGTCAATCCACCTTCTAAGCGTCAAAGTAACTGTCACTATCATCATTCACAAAATCCCCAAAACCTAAACATTTAGTGACACTGCAATTTTCAATTGCTAGTGTCACTTATGCATGAGCTTTGCTCAGGCGTTCCTCTTTTTCACTACAATTTTCAATTGCTAGTGTCACTCATGCATGAACCTTGGCTTACGTTTCTGATTAAAGTTATTCCTTCTAAAAAAACTCCTTGATTAAATCTAATCGAGGAGTTTGTAATCATTATTCACCAATCATTTCTGAGTATTGATCTGCTGATAATAATTCTTCTAATTGACTATCGTCACTAATTTCAATTTTAACCATCCATGCTTTTTCGTATGGTGATTCATTTACAAATTCTGGGCTATCTTCCAATTCTTCATTAACTTCAACAATTTTCCCAGAAATTGGCGCATACAACTCTGATACTGTTTTTACTGATTCAACACTACCGAATGTGTCACCTTCATTTAATTCATCGTCAGTTTCAGGTAGCTCAACAAATACGATATCACCTAATTCGTTTTGTGCGTATTCTGTAATACCAATTGTTGCTACATTATTTTCAATTTTAACCCACTCATGCTCTTTAGAATATTTAAATTCGCTCGGTACTGCCACGAAAATCCCCTCCTGATTAATTTAATTACAATTTAATGATGCCACACACATATTATTCATTCAACTATTATTACAAAGAATAAATGAATTAAAATTCGTTTTTAAATATACAAAACACCATTTTAATTTATATTTTTTTATTAATGTTCACTTTCTCTAATTTAATATCACACCTATAACCATTGGTGTTGATACTCATTTTCTTTAAATCCTAAAGTCAAATGGTTACCAGAGATAGCTAATGGACGTTTAACCAACATTCCATCTGAAGCAAGTAGTTCTAGTTTTTCATCATCAGACATATTTTTAAGTTTCTCTTTTAAATTTAATTCGCGATATTTGATACCATGTGTATTAAACAACTTATTAATATTCACACCCGTTTTATCTACGATATCTTTGAATTCTTTTTTAGTCGGTGTATGTTGAACAATATCAATGGATTCATAATTCACATCGTGCTCATCTAAAAACTTTGCAGCTTTTTTGCACGTTGTGCATTTGGGATACTGATAAAATTTAATCAATTACCTTTTACCTCCTTCTCTCTATTAACTTAAATATATCATGATATTTAATTGAACGCTTTAATTTTCAAGCTAATATTTTTGTTAATGTGCAGTCATTCGTTATAATAAGTTTACCAAATTACAAAAAGGAGTAGATAGTGATGAAAAATATTCATCAAACTGAAGAATTTAATTCTACTATTGGTAGTACTGATCCTGTAATTATCAAGTTTGAAGCCGACTGGTGTCCAGATTGTAAAGCGATGGATATGTGGATAGATCCAATTGTTGAAAAATATAATAATTATCAATGGTATGTGGTCGATCGTGATGAATTAGAAGATGTGACAACTGAAAATGATGTTATGGGTATCCCAAGTATTTTAATATTCCAAAATGGTGAAAAATTAGCACACTTGCATTCAGCAAATGCTAAATCACCTGAACAAGTTGAATCATTCTTATCTGAACATTTAGATTAATAATATTTAACCAAAAAAACCTGAGACATTATCAAACGTCTCAGGTTTTTCTTGTATTATTCGTAAGTAACTAAAGTAAATACTTCTGTTTCCAACTCTGTTACTCGTTGTCACGGTGAAACAATAAACACAAATTACATCTCACCTATTTTTAATACACGCTCAATATCACGGATGATTTATTCAAATTCGGTAATAAGATTTTTATTTTTACGTTTAGCCTTAGTTGGTACTTCTTCTAAATCAGTAAGATACAAAAATCCTGCTAATATTTCATTATCTTTTACACCTAAGACTTTTCGTATTTTAGGATCAAAGATATATTGTGGCGACTTCCAACAAGTACCAATACCCGCTTCGTATAAAAGTAACATTAAATTTTGAGCAAACGCTCCAAATGCAAAATAATTTTCACGACTTTGACGTTGTCTTGGATCATCTTTTAAAATCAACAACAACATGCCACCCAAATTTGTTACTGCATAAAAGTGATCCTCTCGCTTTTCAGGACTATCTGGAAAAGCAAATCTTGTGATATCCCTACTAAAATCACCGAGTTTATCTTTTGAAATATGAACCAATCTCCATGGTTCTCTCATACCATGATTTGGAGCGTCAGCAGCTTTATATATTGCATCGTAAACCGTTTGATCATCAACCACCATATCGTGTTTAAATTTTTTGACGCTTCTACGATTAGATATAGCTTCTTGTAATTCCAATGTATTTCGCTCCCTTTATTTTATACATGATAACCATTATCAATTATAAGATACATTGTTATTGAATTCAAACTTACAAGTTAATCCTCATAAAATGAAACCAAGGATTTTAACTTAGAGACATGTATCTGTCCCGGTGCTTGTGGTTCTTCTATGCAACCATAAGACAGCGTTCCACCAAATACGCCTTGAGCAATTCGGCTGACTTTACCCAAACTAGACATCGATATACCGACAATTCGGCATGATGTGTGCTTCGCTGTCAGTGACATGGCTTCTAATAAATGTAACACGTCCTCTTGACTTTTAGGCATAACCGCAAGCTTTAAATAATCAGGATTGAGCTTTTGCATTTTAAAGTAAATAAATTTAAGTTCATCTAAAGCCGGTGTTTCTTGAAAATTATGATGCGAAAGAACAACTTCGAGCCCTTTTTGTTGTGCACGTTGAACAAGAAGCATATATTTTTCAATATTGATGGCACTACTCCACTCAATATCAATCATATCAAATTGTGGGCACTCAATTAATTCACCTAATATATTTAAATACTCTTGCTCATTTACAGCTCCTTTCCCCCCTTGAATTGAAGTTCTATATGTTACTAATATTTTCAAATGGAATATTTTTAATTGCTTAATCACTTCCTTTAATAATGCATTATTAAAGGATGGCCATTGGTCAATGCGCAATTCAACGATATCTATTGATTTCTCGTTTATTTTTATATCATTGAGTAAAGTTTTAGAAAGCTTTTCTTCTGGTGCAATTGTCGCCGCGATATCTACATGGGTCATTCTATCCCTCATTTCGTACACTATAGTAATTTTATTTTATATGATTTTCTTTCATTCATACAAATATCTCTAAACTTATTATTAAAATTTCAAATGAATGATTAAGTTCACCTACTGTTGGGTATCAATAAAATACATACATTTTGAGGAGGTAATAATGATGGCAGTTCAATATGAAACTAAAGCAACTAACGTAGGTGGACGTAAAGGTCATGTCCATACTGACGATAACGCAATAAATGTAGATGTATTACCACCACAACAAGCTGATGGTAAAGCGACTAATCCAGAACAATTATTTGCTGCAGGTTACGCTTCATGCTTTAATGGTGCATTTGATTTAATTTTAAAACAAAATAAAGTGCGCGATGCTGAACCTGAAGTAACGTTAACAGTACGCTTGGAAGATGATCCAGATGCTGAAAGCCCAAAACTTAGCGTTGATATTCATGCAAAAGTTAAAAATGTTTTATCACAAGAAGATGCCGAAAAATATTTACAAGATGCGCACGACTTTTGTCCGTATTCTAAAGCTACACGTGGCAATATCGATGTAAACTTAAATGTTGAAGTAGTAGAATAATATTTTATCGATTAATTATATTCTTCACCCACAATTTGTGCTATCAAATTGTGGGTGTTTTTTATTACTTTTTAAATTTCTTATGTTATCAATCTTGCTTGTTTAATTAGTATTTATAACATACTTTTCAATAATTTTTTGTAAAGATTCAAAATATACCTTTCGTTTTTTCAAAATATTGATAAAATAAAATGTGATAAATTCATTTCAAAGTTATCATTTCTCAATTACCAAAAATATAAAATGAATTTTAAAAACGATTTTTAAATATATTGTCAATAATGTTTTTTATGGTAACAAAACGATTATTGCGTATTTTTAATAATTCTTTTATTATGTATTTAATAAGTCTTAATTTCAAAAATCATTTTTTATTTATGTTATTTCTTTTAATGGGAGGTCACCATGAACAATATCCGTTTATTGAATCAAAACGATTTGGATTCCTATATTGAATTAATGAAATTTGGTCACCATAACTATGAATGGGATCGTTACTATTTAGAAAATGTTGGCATTGATAGACTCAAAACTATCCTGTCTAATCATACTGATTATTGGAATATATTTGGTGCTTTTGAAGATGATGAACTTGTTGCAACATGTACTTTAAAACAAATGAATTATGTAGGTAAATGCCACAAAGCTATTCTTGAAAATAATTTTGTTAAAAATAATGATGAAATTGTTAACCGAGAATTAATTAATCATATTATTCAATACGCTAAAGAACATAACATTGAAACATTGATGATTGCTATTGCATCAAATAATATAAGTGCTAAAGTGTTTTTTAGTTCTATAGGTTTCGAAAATCTTGCTTTTGAAAAAAACGCTAGCAAAATTGGCGATGAATATTTTGACGAAAATTGGCTCATTTATTCAACAACTGAGTCATCAGAATAAAATACTTATATTTACCTTTTAAACATTTTCATTATTAAGTCCATACATGGAAATAGTACTTTTTGATGATGAGTTTATATGGATATTTAAAATGACTACTTCAAAAATCAGTAACTCAAAACATATATTATTTAAGTGATTCCCATATACAAAAAGTTTAAAAATTTAGCCTCCAATGAAATTACACAAATCATTTGAGGCTATGTTAATTTTTCTGTAGTTATTGAACAATTAACGTACGCATATTATTAAAACTATCTTGTAAGTAAACTATTTTTTAATGGGATTAATTATATCTTTAAATATAAATTCTTCTCCATCGTATTCAAATTTTACAATGTTACAATTTCCTATTTCAAATTTACTTCCCCTATCATACCCTAATATATTTCTTACAAATAAACCAATTGTGCTACCATGACTCACTGCTAGAATCGTCTCTCCATCTGTTGTATTCATCATTTCATAGAGTGCTCGATTAACCCTTTGTTCAACTTCAGATCTTGATTCTCCTTCAAATGGTACAACAGCATCACCATACAAATATTTAGGTTGTTTAATAGCTCTTAATAACTCGATACTTTCCCCTTCAAATAATCCAAATCCCCACTCTTTAAGATCTTTTACACACCAATATTGTTGGTTTGGCACAGTGTTCTCTAACGTGTCACGTGCTCTTTGTTGTGGTGATGAATAAAGATAGTCAAAATGAATATTTTTCGTTTTAAAATATTGTTGTGCTGCATTCGCTTGTTGTACACCTAAAGCAGTCAAAGGTGAGTCACTAGCCCCTTGTATTTTACCTTTTAAGTTAAATACTGTTTGACCATGTCTCATTAGATATAATGTTTTAACCAACTGTAAACACCTCTACAATCATTATTTAATATATTCACCAAATTATACACCGATCATTTTTTATGACACTTTTATTTAATCACTGCCAAATTACAAAGTAAACCAATGATTTAAAAAGTTAGAAATCTTACAATTTAAAAGCTGATTGTTTAATAAAATTTGTTTAGGGTATAACTTAACATTAGATTTACATGTAATAAAGGAGGATTAATAATGTCTGCTCATAGTCAATGTAACTATGTCAATCCTAATTCAATTTCTTTAGATTGGGAATGTTTAATTATAAGCAAAACAGATATGCTACTTGATGGTGTACCTAAAGAATTAATTAATACTTGGTTAGATCAAAATGTTATCGAGCCGTTTTGTGTTCGTAATAATGAAATAAACTTTAAAACTAAAGATGTTTGGAATGCGCTTAAGACCCATAACTGGTATTATTCAAATTAATTGATATAAACTAATTGCACGATTTGTACTTTCGATTAACTGACGATCATTATAATTAAGAAGCACATAAGTTCTTATAGAATTATTGTTTTTCTCTTCCTTTGGGAAACCAGCATCATTTAAAATGTATTGTGCTAAATGGCCTAGTGGTGTATCGTCATTGATAAATCCTAAAATAAAATCATAAAAAGACATTTGATTTCAGCCCCTTTTTAAAGTGTTAAAACACTTAAGTTACCTACTTATATACTTTCACCTATTAATCATACCAAATTACTCGAGTTTTTATGTGCAAAAAGTTCTTTTTTGCACTATTTACATAAACTTTTTTGTTAATAATGATAATTTTCATTTATTATGTCTCTTGTGATGAAATTACAATTGTTAAAGGTTTAAAAACAACTATAACATTATATCGATTCATATATATTATAAAGTATTACTAATTTTTTCACCATAAGAACGTCGATAATGTGTATGTCTCAAATAAAATATTTTTTATTAAAGGTAATATATTTACCTGTATGAAATAAATGATATTATAGTATATAAATAACTTAGTTCTATCAAGCAGTATCTAATGAGGTGTAACACCTATGAAATTAAACAAAGCAAATGTATTCAACTTGATATTCACCATTTTATTTTTTACATTTAACATTCTCATAACCTATAACGCAAATATTGATTATAAGTTATGGTTAATACCTGGTTTAGCAATTTGTGGCTTTGCTCTTTTTTCAAGCTTGACCTTAGTAATTATCTATAGTGATTTATTCAGTGAAATATTATTTTTTATCAACATTATCTTAGCACTATATTATATTTATCCGATTTTTTATGAATTTGTCTAAATTTTTGATTAGGGAGGGGTATCAATGAGCTTACATTTCCAAATTTTGCTGTGGCTTTCTATCTTATTTATCATCGCAGGAACGATATTATTGGTAACAATGCTTAAAACTAAAAGAGAAGAACGAAAAGAATCTTATCTAGGTTTTACTGTAATTTTCTTAATCTTTGGTTTTGCCATCTTAATTTATACTTTTATATTCGGAATTTTATAATATGTAGAAATAGAATCACTTCTAGTGAAAAGGCATTATACTATATTATGCATCTCAAAAAGATAAACAATGTATTCTTTTTGAGATGCTTTTTAATAGCGTGATTATGATTTACTAAATTATATTTGATGTAAATCAATTATTTTTGTAACTAGCTTTATGAAACATTTAAGGAGCTTCTATAAATATATGAAATTAACATCTAAAAGCATATACTTATCATTTATATTTTTTATTTTTAGCCTCATGTTATTTACCAACCAAAGTTTTGCAAATGATAATAAAAGTTTTCAGCTAAAACCAGGTGATATTATTATTACAAAAGGTCCTGTTTTAAATGGTTTTTTTGGTCACTGTAGTTTGGCAATTAATCATGACACTGTACTTCAAATTGAAGGCCCCGGGGATAAACCATTAACGGAAGATTTTGAATCTTATCGTGACAGATATGGAAAAGGTAAAAATGAATGGATAAAAGTCTATCGATGTTCACACCCTAACGCTGGATCAAAAGCAGCTCAATGGGCAAAGAATCATTATGAGAACAGTGATAGCGAATATCTTGTTACACTCAACTTAAAAAGCAAAACATTTACATATTGCACTAAAATTATATATCAAGCATATAAATACGGGGTAGACAAAAATTCCGTAAGTGATCACGGTTTATATATTATTTCACCCTATGCGCTAACAGATAATTTTACAGATGAATATAAATTAAAATTAGTAAAAACATATTAAAAATCCCGATGGTAACGTGAACTTATTCCGTTTTTCACATTACCATTGGGATTTATAGTCATCCTTCTTTAAAAAAGTTAATAAATTGGTCTTGCTTATCAATAAGTTCTAAATAGGAAATTGAACTAAACGGTATAATACGTGTACAATTTTTACATGGATAAATAATAACTTCGTTTTCATAATCAACATGAATATCATTCTCTAATACAATTCTCTTATTCCCAATAACAACGACAACTGCTTTGAAACTATCATCATTCAAGTATTTTTTTAATAGATTTTTATTCATCACACCATCACATCCCTTTACTATAAATTACCACATTATTGTTAAAACAATGTGAAGATTTTGAATTCTTTTATTTTATTAATTAGTATCTATTCAAAATGGGTATAGAAAATATATAGTAAAAAGTTAGTATATAATAATTAAATGGAATTAAATTTATAACCTTATTAAATATTTAAGAATATTTATTGTTTATATAAAAAAGGAGTTACTATGAGAAACAAAGACAATCAGCATTCGAGATTATATTATATTATTTTGACAGTCGTTATTATCGCAATTTGTGTTGTTGTTGTAATACTTTTTAATACTTTAAAGACAAACCGTTCTCATTCTACGGATAGATACGCAGATTTTACTGAATTAAAAAAAGATACGATAAAAAATAAAGATTGGCGTATTAAAACAAAACATCGTAAAAATAAGGATATTTTAGTCACTGCAATTCACGGTGGAGGTATCGAACCAGGTACGACTGAAATTGCACGACGTATTTCCAATGTTGGAAAATATAATTTTTATACCTTTGAAGGTCTTCGAAAATCTAATAACGATCAACTACATGTAACATCCACTCATTTTAACGAACCTATATTAGATAAGTTACTTAAAAACACTAAAGAAACATTATCTATACATGGATTCTCTGGAGATGACCCTATTGTTTATATCGGAGGTAAAGATAAAGAGATGTCTCACTCTATCGCAAAAGAATTACGTAAAAAAGACTTTACTGTAAAAGAAAGTCCTAACAGAATCGATGCAAAGTCATCAGATAATATAGCTAATAAAAATGAATCTAATTCAGGTGTCCAATTAGAACTCACGACTGCATTGCGAAAACAGTTTTTCAAACATTATAAATTAGATCGACATACACGTAGTGATTCAGATAAATATACTAAAGATTTTTACAAATTTGCGAACGCAGTGCAAAAAGGTGTCGAAAAGGTAAATTAAATTTTAAAATAAATATTGTAATGCTTAAAAAAATTGCACTTACTTAAAATCTAATAAGTGGAATAATATTTATTTAATATAGTCGGAGGCAGATTTTGATGGAAAACCTTACAAAAGAACAAAAATATACAATAGCTAAATTTTATAAATTATATATGGAAAGATCTAATGCGGGGCAACCAGAAGAAGAAGCTAATCATTTTAAAGATTCTGTAACGGCACAAGATGATTATTTTTGTGATAGAAAATATGAAGATTTCATTCATAACTGTAAAGTCTTAATAAATGAAGGTTACTTAAATGGCGAGATTGAAGATAACAAAATATATAATATTCAGGTTACAACAAAAGCTTTTACAGAAATTGAGCGTAGCTTTGGTTAAAAAATTACAAGTAAGGTGATGAATATGAAAGATTGGACAATTAACAATCACTCCAAACGACAATTGATTATTCAAAACAATCATAATGATATTTCGATTATAGAACCATTACGAAATGGTTCTTTTAAAATACTTGCTGAATTTAATGCCTTAAATACAGATTACATCCAAATTTATGACCACACCCTTGTTGTTTCTATACATGAGAAAGAGATTAGTGTGTTTGATCGATCGTCACAGTCAATTTAAAGTAAGTAACTATTTAATTTATAATTGTTTCAATTATTATTTAGAAGATTTTTAAAAAGCACATCACTTTAGAGCAATTTAGTTAGATATAAATATATTTTTGTGATAACCTATACATGTTACACTCTGTGAGTGTTTAACATTACTTCTTGTTATCGCCGTGCAGACTTTAATTTTCGTCATTATTAAAGTAACTGCATTGGCGTTTTTTTATTTCAAAAAGGTTTTTACTACAAATATAATAGAATTAACATTTAAAATATAGTAATCGTTATAAAACAACTACACTTTTCATTGCTATCTTTTATTTAATTTTATAATCTTATGGTATACATCAATCATCATCATAGATAAACTTGCTCTAAAACAAAACCAAAAAAAGTATATTAATAAGTATAAATCAACAATAAAAAAAGAATTACACACAAGAAATTCTATAAAATGCAACGTGGAAAGCTATATAGAGAATTTTAATAGAGATGTTTTATAGACATAACAAATTGATATTCGAACTACCAGTTGAAGATCTGACTAAAGGACTGAATATTAATTTAATTATCAACAAAAAAAGCCTAAGACAGTTATTTCTGTCCTAGACTTAGTAAAGATATATTATTACATCTTAACAACGTTTGCAGCTTGTTCTCCACGTTCTCCTTCGACAATATCGAATTCAACGCTTTGGCCTTCTTCTAAAGATTTATAACCATCCTCAACGATTGCTGAGAAATGCACGAATACATCTCCGCCATTTTCTCTTTCGATGAAACCAAACCCTTTTTCTGCATTAAACCATTTAACTGTACCGTTATTCATATAGAATACCTCCACGTGCTTTTGCACTAAATATTTGTAACAAATCCATTAATTAAAAGAGAATATTCTATAAAAATAATTCCACAATCAACTTCACGTACTTTATTACTTAATCACTACTATACGCTTATTTTTGGAAAAGTAAAGGATTTTCTATATTTTATAAATTTTAGAACTCTCAATAATGTCAAAAGCTATATAAATAAGGTATTGTACAGATTAATAGTTTATTAAAACTCAGAATCAAAATGAGCTTTTCATAAAATCATAAATACATTTAACGATTAAGAACTATATTATTTTCTTACATTTATTTTTTTAACAGCGTGGCAATTAATATTACTATTTACGCAAACTTAAACTTTTAATCAAATAAATCAAATACGATGTAACTGTAATCAATTGAATTGGAGGTGTACTTCATGTTTATTTTTGATTTATTAAATAAAGGTGTTCAATTTTTTAAAGATGTTTTTAAAACCGATGAAAAATAATCAAAGCCTTTAAGAGAACAATTAATAATTAAACCTTTAGGCATTTTATCTCACACGACTACATTACAAACACATTTATATCAATCATTTTCAACTGTTAGGACATAACGTATAGAATTTTACTTGAATGTTCTACATGTTAAAAAGTTAGGGAAAGAAATACAATTCTTCAAGAATTTTTTCTTTCCCTACTTTTAAAACATTAATCCTTACCAAACATATAATAATTATAAAATACATAAATTATATCATATTTTTAGAAACAGAAAAGAATTCAAAGTTATTTTGTTTTTGAAATTATTTTACACTTAAGAATATTTTTTGATTACTTTAGAACTAGAAACCCAATTACTTTAGTTCAATACTATAATTTAGTTAACAAATACATAGGAGGTGAGTTACATGTTCATCATTAACTTAGTTAAAAAAGTTATCTCTTTCATCAAAGGTTTATTCGGTAATAACGAAAACGAATAATATTAAACTATTCTCTACTCCGCCCCTCCTGTTAGAGGGGTTTTTTACGTTAATGATTGTCTGACGCTGAACATAGCTCAATCAATACTATTCAAAATTCAACTTCAAAAAAGCACACTGAAAAATGAAGTAGAACTATAGTCATAACGGCAGAATTATTAATAGAATTAGTGAAAATATTTCTACAAACGTTATCAAGTTTCATCACAAAAAGACATAAAGATAAAACTTGAATAATAAAATTTAGTATCCAATGGCTATAAAATAATCCTCATCAAACTTTATTTGGGAGTCCTTTTAATTCATTAAGATAAAGTTATATAACTAGAGTGTAAGTAACTTTTTCATACACATTATTTATGCAAAAAAACTCTTAATCAGTAAAATACTACTCCCCTATTCTTGAAGTTGTTTGAAATAATCCTCATCTAAATGATTGAGGTTTATATTTTCAATTTGAAGTGTTACATGTTCTAAACCGTATTGTGTTTTTAACAAATCCGAAACTTTATTTATTGTAGCATAAGGCGATTTAATGTAGTCATCACTTAGTACAACATGTGCACTTAAAGAACTTTGATTCGTTGTAACACTCCATAAATGGAATTCATGAATATCTATCACGCCTTCAACATCTTTCATTGCTCCCATAATTTCATCTGTATCATATCGATCCGGCACACGCTCCATCAGAACTTTTGAAGCATTTTTAATAATTTTGTATCCTCCTCTTAAAATAATCAATGAAATGAGAATACTAATAATTGGGTCAACAATGTTCCATCCAGTAAAATGAATCAACACAAACGCCACAATAATACCTAAAGAATTTAATAAATCACCAATGAAATGCCATAATGCACTTTGAATATTAATATTATTCTCTTTCTTTAGAGAAATCATTAAAATGATGGTCAATACGATATTGGCAATTAAACCAATAAACGCAATTAGAATCATAATGCCACTTTCAACAGGTCTAGGGTGTATAATTCTCATGATACCCTCATACATAATTCCTAGTGAAATAACAATAAGTGCTAAGCCATTGAGAAAAGCTACGATAATTTCCAAGCGTAAAAAACCATATGTATAGTTCTTTGTAGGCGGCTTGCTCGAGAAATAAATCGCTACCATTGATAAACCTAATGCTAGAACATCACTTAGCATGTGAAATGAGTCAGAGAGTAACGCTAGTGAATTCGACACAATACCTCCTACAAACTCAACTACAGTGAATATCATAGTAATAACTAAAGATAACCATAATGTAATTTTTGAGCTACTTTGAAACTTTCTATGTTCAATGTGGTGAAAATAATCAGGTTTATTTTCCATGTTTTTCCTCCATCTTTTTACATCTGTTTAATTTTAAAGTTATTATACCCTTAATCTCATTTAAATAACTTAAATGAGTATTCGTTTGTAACTTCTCTAACTTTTTATAACTCAATTTTTTAATATGTTATAAAACTAACATTTCCTGTAAATTAAAGTTCATATTATTTAAACATTTAAAGGACATAATAGTAATATAATTAGGTTGAATTATATTAAATTTTCTCTTTTTAACAACGCTAATGGTGTTTAAATATAAATGAGGAACATAAGGAGACATGCAAAATGAATCATCAAAAAAACCAGAGTAGGTTTAAACTACTAATAGCTGGCATAATAGCAGGACTTTTATCTGGTGTAGTCAAACTAGGTTGGGAGGTAATGTTCCCACCCCGAACACCTAGCAGAGATGCCACTAACCCACCTCAACAACTCTTACAATTACTAGGAATACCGTCAGATATAACCCATCTCACATACAATTTTTCTGAGCATGCATTACCTTGGATAAGTTTTATCGTACACTATAGTTTTTCTATCGCTATTGCAATCATCTATATTTATATCGCAAAGAAATATACAAAAATCACATTAGGTTATGGTGCTTTATTTGGTATAGTTATTTGGATCGTTTTTCATTTAATCTTAATGCCAATGATGCATGTCGTACCGAATGCTTTTGATCAACCATTTTCAGAACACCTATCAGAATTTTTCGGACACATTGTTTGGATGATGGTTATAGAAATGGTCAGAAGGTATTTCTATAATATTCAATTAAATAATTAATTAATGAGACACAAAGTTCCAAAAGAATTGCATTTTTGCATTCATTTGGAACTTTCTTATTTCCTAACGTTATAAACAATATAGTATTGATACTTTTATGATTTCAAATTCCCCTTATTACATATAGCAATAAACAATCATACTATTTTTTAAATCATTTTGATAAATCATATGTTAATGACAACATTTTATATTCTCTATAATACAGTAGAAATTAATCCTAATATTGTCGGTTATAAATTTACATTGTATACTGTATTTTATATAAAAATAAATATGGAATACGTTTGTTATTTTCGGTTCGCTGTTCAAATTAATAGTTATATAACTTTAATATTGGGAGAAATTACTAATGAAAGTTAAAATATTAGTTGTTTTTCTTATCAATATCACTATTCTTAACGGCAAGTGGTCTAAACTCCAAATATAGCTCAGAAAAAATATTGAAATGAGAAATCAAAGTAAAAACAAAGCATCTCAAGCATAAGAATTGCAATGAATAAGTTCATTGAACATTACTACAGTGATTTATGATTCTTAAAAGCTCTCAAAATACAATTCAAACTCAAGAACAAGCTATTGATGAAAGTAATAATTCTAAAGATACTCAATATAATCAAAATTCAAATACCATTTCAACAATTTGCAATAACAACTTGAGTACACGCCAAATAACAAATATATGAACATACCAAATCAAGAATGGAGAAATAATACTAGGAATGGACTATCTTCTAGTAAGAGACAAATTCGTGACGAAATTCTCAATGGTCATTACGAAGGACATGACGCACAGAAAGTTCTAGATGCAAATAATTATTACAAAAATTAAAAATTTACATTTAGTTCAACTAAATAGAAAGAGGTTTATATGTTATACGTAATTATAGGCTTTTTTATAATAGGAATCGGACTATATATTTTTAGTTTCTTTTTAGCACAAAATCAAGGATTATCTTATAAAAGTCATTGCAGAAATTTTTCTGCAGTTTTTATATCACTCGGTGTATTATGCTTAATGGGATATCTCGTTCATTATATATCTAAACACTATTTAAGCATATAGTTATCTCCACCAACTACACTTACCAACAAGCGTAAATTTTTTAATTGAGCGAAAGATAAGGGCCAACGTTTTATGTATAGACGGATAAAATCTATCATTTAATGTATAGCTCTTTTTATTTAATCATCTCAACATATACGATATTATTTATTACTAATGTAGTCACTATATATGTCTTACCTTTAATACCAACTCACAATGATTAAAGATATAACCATCTTGGATCGCTCATAACTACATTTATTAAAATAACCGCATTGAAAATATCACTTAAGATACTTCAACAATGCCTCCTAGAATCAGACTAAAATTAACCGTTGATACTATCGACTTCATTTGTTTTATCGTCCTTGACATTGACGTTACGTTATAGATTAAAGTTGATCTTACCAATAAAGGAGGATTAACTATGGAATTATATAGTATGCCTATGTTTAATAAAATTTTAGTTAACGACATAGAGAAATCATCAGAGTGGTATCAAGAGAATTTAGGTTTTAAAAGTATTTTTAAATTTAAAAATGAACAAAATCAAGTTTTAATGGAACATTTACGATTAGCAAAATATCAAGATATAATGTTAATTTCTGGCAAGCAGTTTGAGGTCGGTAATGCAGTTTATACAAATATACTTGTACCAAATATTCGAATTTTAAAACAACGAATATCTTCTCAATATATCGTGGAAGATCTTGAAGAAAAACCATGGAATTCTATTGAAATGACAATTAAAGATTTAGATAATCATTTAATTACGCTTACACAAAGTAACATAAGAAATGAAGAGTTTAATACCTTGATGCAACATACTTCAAAAACTTTTTAAACTATAAGCTAAATCTCCTAGACAATAATTATTGTTTAGGGGATTTTATTTATGAACAGTCATTAATTAAGTTAAAAGTATAATAATATCACACTCTTCATTTCTAATTTAATTTAATCAAGTAATTCAAAAAATTTAATGATCACTCTCCATTACTGTATTATATTAAATCGTTAATACCATGACTTGTATAACTTGAAATATCTATTCAGAAAACTATGATTATATCTTTTGTATTATCGTTTTATCAGTATCTGATGAATATTTAAGTCCGAAACCCATAGTTCTATCCATACTAATATGAGCTAACCATATTAAAGCAATCTGTAAAAGTAACTTTTCATCAATGTATAAATATAATAGCGAGATAATTATAGGTGTGATATACGTATGTCCAATATTGTAGACATAACTACCTGTTTTTCTATTAATCACATATCCTAACATAAAAATATCTGGGACTAATAGTAAAAGTAAAAACAGCCATATAGAAAATTCTAATTTAAAATAAACAGCGATTGTGATTATAAATATAAATGCATTTTCCAACTTAATTAAACTACGCATATTAACCCCCACTTTATTTTGATGTATTTTAATTGAATACTTACTACTACAATTTTAAAAATGATCACTTATTTAGGCTAAGCACCTTTTTAAAGCTGATATCGTGTTTATGCTCATTGTGAATAGTAAATATTTAAAAACTTTAACAAGTTATTACACTTTAAAATTCACTTATGATATTATCATCTTTGTTATATAACTCATATAAAGAATGGTGGAAATTTATGAGCAAAGTAAATAAACCTTTATATTTCTATCTTATGTTATTTCTGTTGACAACTTTAATTGGTGCTTTTCTACTCTATTTGCCCTATACAGGAAAGAAACCCATTAACTTTATTGACGCATTGTTTGTAGCTTCTAGTGCATTCACAGTAACTGGTCTATCACCCGTTGATGTCGGAACACAATTTAATATTTTTGGAGAAATCATTATCTTATTACTTATACAAATTGGTGGATTAGGTATTGTTACAGTAGCAATGCTAACTCTCATCTTTTTAAATAAGAAAATATCAATTAACAATAGAATTTTATTTATGATTACTTGGAATATTGACGAACCCGGTGGTGTAATTAAACTTATTAAACATCTAGCCATATACAGCATCGCCACTGAATTATTTGGTACACTTAGTCTATGTTTATCGTTTATTCCAAAATTTGGTATAGGTAAAGGTCTATTTTTAAGTCTATTCACTTCAGTTTCCGCATTTAACAACGCAGGATTCGCCCTTTTTAAAAACAACTTAATCGACTTTTCAAATGATCCGGTAATCATTATCACTATTCCAATACTTATCATTTTGGGAGGCTTGGGACATTTAGTTGTGGTTGATTTGTGGAACGCCAAAAGTTTTAGAAAATTATCCCTACACTCTAAACTCGTGTTAACTACCACTGGTTTATTAATTTTGATAGGCACAGTTTTCTTCTTTTTACTAGAAAATCAAAACTCTATGTTACACATGGGATTAATTGAAAAAATAGGAAATGCATTTTTCCAATCGGTGACAACAAGGACTGCAGGATTTAACACAATTGACGTTGGAAACATTAAAACACCGACAGCTTTATTACTTATGGCTCTCATGTTTATTGGAGGTGCACCATTGAGTGCTGCAGGGGGTATAAAGGTTACAACTTTTGTTGTTGCAACAATCGCTATTTTTAATACAATACGCAAAGAAAAAAATAACTCTATATTTAATCGAGAAATATCAGAAAGATACATACAGTTGTCTGTCGTAACTATTCTCATTTCTATTGCATTTATCGGTATCGTTACGTTTATACTTACCATAATCAATTCCAATATACCTTTAATCAAAATACTCTTCGAAGTCGTATCAGCATTCGGTACAGTCGGTCTCACTATGGATTTAACTTCCGAATATTATAATTGGACTGAGTTTATTATTATTATCGTAATGTTATGTGGTAAAATTGGATTACTGAATATTAGTAGAGCGCTTGTTCCACCTAAAGACCCTAAAAATTATAGATATACAAAAGGACACATTCACCTATAATGAATTCCAATTACTGTAGAGTTAATATTCAAGGGTTAAAAAATATGTAAATAATTTCTAAGTTATTTAAAGCGTAATTGAAATGATTTTAAGTTCTAAAATTTTAACTGTGAAAGGATATAGAAGCGCATTTGTTAAGTATAAACCTACAAATGTGCTTCTTTTTATTATATTTAGATTGTTCATTACTGTTTCAAAATGTCTTCCTTTAAATCATTTGTTAAATGTCAGTATTTTAATTTATACTATAACACCTATGAATTGAAATGAATCACTTAAGGTATATAGACAAATTATTATATATGAATGATAAGATAACAAGTACAAAGGTAATGCTAAAGTAATTATATAAAACAACTAAAAAATCAAAAGTTTCCAATCATATTTCATAATGATAAATATTAAAAAGTAGTTGATATATACTTGTCAAAATAAAATTAAATATGACAAGTGCTAAAAATCTGTTGAAATTTTTATTTCTCAATTTAAAAAAGAGCATGATGAACGATTTCTTTTTACTTATTCCATCATAATAACTTTAATGTGGTTATCAATAATCGAAATTCCTTATGAATAATCGATTATATCTATAATGTAAAAGGAGAAATGTAAATGAAATTTAGAGAATGGACAATAACGATTAACGGAAAAGGGCCTATAAATGTTGTAGCCAATGAAGATACTTTACTCATATTACAGGAATATCAACATGTCGAAGTAGCATTAAAAATTGATAATGAGACGGTTCAAGTTAAATCTCTCGGTTATAATGAAGATGTAATTATTAACCCTAATACTAAAGAAATTACGATTAATGTGACTAACTTTTTAGATGATGATGAATAATTTAAAATTGAATACAACTAACCAACAGTAGATTATTATTTAATTGATATTGTTAATTTTAGTAAAAAAATTTATATTTTAAGTAGCAATTATAGTAAAAACGGCATTATTTCTAATACACTGTTTTAGTAGTTTAGTATTAATCATTTATATTTTTAAGATATATTATATGTAAAAACCTTTAATATAACATCTAAAACGATTATTCCCACTTTCAGTAAAAAATCGATTTGAAGTTTAATGAGAAATATATGCTAACTACTTCAATATTTCTTCATTAAGATATAAGTATGCTAAAACCCCCAAAGAAATACCAAACAATGGTGTGGTAAAGATACTCGCTGAGAATATATATAATATTAAATAATATATTTCTTCAGTTTGCCATTTTTAATTTATGAGAACTTTCCATATTTCCTTTAAACACAAATAAATTCTCCTTTTTAAAAATTTTAATAAGTAAAATATATGGTTGATAATGTTTTGAGGCTGGGATATAATTCCCAGCCTCATTCAATTTTTATTCGCTTCCTTTTTAGATTGTTCCTTTTTTATTTCTGAAACGGACTTTATATTGTTATGATACAATACTTCAAGATTATTAGAACTTGTTATATCTCCATCAAACTGAAAATCTTCTGTAGATCTTATACCCGCAGTAAAAGATTTATCTTTATCACTATTTACATATCCACTAATATCATAACCATCCATTGTATTTCTTTCAATTTTTGTAAAATGTGTATTCTTATAACCCTTAACATTATATTTCATAAAAAGTTCTATTCTGCCTTTTTGTTGATTGTAATACTTTTCCTCTGCCGCTTTCTTTTCATCAAACTTCATTTTTAAATAGATGCTTAAAAGTATTGTTACAATTACTAGTATTAATAAAACTAGAGTTTTAGTTTTAATTTTCATTTTGTTTATTTTTCTCTTCTTTTTTTATTTCTGAAACTGTTTTAGGATTTTTAATAATTATTTTATCAAATTCTTCAGTACTTGAGTAATCTCCTTCAAATTGATTTTTTTCATCTAAATAAGCAGACGCAGTAAAGCTTAATTTATTATTATTATTAATATAACCTTTAATTGCGTAACCTCCCATTGGATCTCTTTCGCAACTTGTAAAATCAATACTTTTGAAATTTTTAACATTATATTTCATATATAATGTTATCCTTTCTTTTTGTTCATCATAGTATTGTTGCTCTTTTTCTTTTTGTTTGTCACTCTTTATTTTTAAATAGACGCCTCCAATAATTAACACTATACTAATTAATATAATAAATATTAAAATTATTTTTTTATTCAAACAATCATTCCTTTGAAGTGAAATAACATACAATCTTCATACTAAGAGGGCCTGTACCAGCGTAGCCCATCACAATATTATTCGTGTCTGGCTTTCCATTAACAACTGGTGCAAATGCATAAGATCTTAAACCATTTTGGGTATCGTCTCGTTTTTCAATGATTTCGAAATCATTCCCTGATACAGTAATTTCATCCCCAATATCATATTTTTTATATGACTCATTAGCAATATCAAAACTAGTTTTGTCTGTAATACGCATTATACTCATCCTTATATTAATTAGTTTATGGAGGGCTTTATGTTAAACAAAAAAATGATGTTCACCACTTTTTCTATTGTTATCATATTATCACTTATATTTGGAGGGGGCTATATAATGCATAAAAATAAGCGTGAACAGTACTTACATATTCAAAAGAAAAGAATCGACTTGTTTTTCAAAGAAAATATGAACAATTATCAAAATCTAGATTTAACTAAAACAGGGAAAACTCCTATGGGAAGTTATATAATCGAAGTTTATATTAATAACGATAAAAGTTTGTATTTTTCTGCAACTCTTAATAAAGCAGATAATTATCAATTTGAAGATACAATAGGCTATTCAAAAAAAGTTGGCGCTATGTACAAGCCGCCTAGATCTCACAAGAAGTTCCCTAGCCAAATCATCAAAGAAAAAAACTTGAATGAAAATGACTATAAAGCAGACCCACCTCTAATTTGGGGCTTTTAA
>NZ_KV838697.1:0-1010 GCF_001838765.1 Staphylococcus sp. HMSC34G04 | reverse complement strand
TATATTATAAATTCAACTTTGCAACAGAACCTCGGAGACAATTTAGAAGTCGATATACAGGATGGCGTTGTAACATTTACCAAAAAGGAAAAGTCTATAAAAGATGAGATTCAAGATTTTTATAGAAATGATGGTCGTTATGAAGAAGAAGAAATAGACTTTGGACAATCAAAAGGAAAAGAAATATAGTACAACAATTTGATATTGATACTACTAATTTAGATTATAACCGAAGGAAAGAAAAACAAAGAAGGATTTAAAATGAATGGGAAATAATTACGAATGTTGCTCATTTCTATTTCAATTTATGATAGTAGAACTGCTGCTAATAATTATTAAGGAGACTAAGTAATTTTAGTCTCCTTTTTTGATATATTAAAGTACAAAAAGTTGGATGTAAATTGCATTAAGTATCTCAATTTAGATGCTACTATATACATTAATTAATCATATGTGGTGTCATATTATTCTTATAAATTGTCGTTACACACATCAAATATATATCGAATAGTTACTTTTAATATTCCATTATTCGTATTTTATACTCTGAATTTAAATTACTAAAGATGAACATAAGGGAGGTGAATAATGATATCTTTTATGCTATCAATTGATATTTTTTAATACAAAAACGAAAGGAAGGAAATATGTTAAAAAATATAATTAGTGTAGTTGTAGCAATACCTACTTTGTTTTCGGTTTTTAAAGTCGTAAATGAATATTTTAAAAAAAATCCCAAAAGTAATATAAAACTCTATTTTAGAAGTTTAATTATTAGTTTATTATGTTCGTTATTCGTAATTGTTTTAATGATGTTTTTATATTCAAAGATATATTATGGTGATTATAAATCACAAGAATTTAAAGGAATTTATAGTTTAATAGAAGTAAGTGCACTTTTGATATTACTTTTTGTATTCAGTTTATTCTTTGTAAAAGATTATATGAAGACAAATTATAGTTTTCTTATGGCAGCAGACTTTAAAAGGTTCTGTTGCAAAGTTAAAAAA
>NZ_KV838696.1:0-1866 GCF_001838765.1 Staphylococcus sp. HMSC34G04 | reverse complement strand
GGCTATTTCTCTAGGGTTTATGTCCCAGACTCAATTGATTTAATTTATTATTTTATTGCGTGGAAACCACTATCTACATGGATATTCTCACCAGTTACGCCACTTGAGAAATCACTCAATAAGTAAGCAGCTGTTTTACCTACTTCTTCTTGATCCACATTTCGTCTTAATGGTGCACGTTCTTCAATTTCTTTAAGGATTGTGTTGCAACCACCAACACCTTTAGCACTTAACGTACGAATTGGACCAGCAGAAATAGCATTTACTCGAATGTTGTCCGGGCCTAAATCATAAGCTAAATATTTAACATTAGCTTCTAAACTTGCTTTAGCTACACCCATCACATTATAGTTTTGAACGGCAAATTCACCACCAAGGTATGTTGTTGCAACAATACTACCACCGTTTGGCATTATTTTCTTCGCTTCGTGCGCAACAATTGTTAATGAATATGAACTGATATCTTGCGCAAGTAAGAAACCTTCACGTGATGTTTCAGAGAAACGTCCACGTAAGTCTTCAATATTTGCAAATGCGATAGAGTGATATACGCCATCAATATTGCCTACTTCTTCGCCAATTTTAGCAAAACCATTTACTACATCTTCATCTTTTTGAACATCGATTTGATATAATTTTGGCTCTTCTTGGTTTAATTGTTCTAATAATTTTTCTAATTCTTTGCGGCTACGGTCTTTACGATAAGTGAAAACAAGTTTAGCCCCTAATTGATCTAATACCTTTGCAACGCCAAATCCGATACTACGTTTATTAGCAATACCCATAATTACGAAGGTTTTATTTTCAAGATTAATCATTCGAAATAACTCCTTAATCATCGTTTTTTATATCTTAATCTCACTGTACAAACAATGTAGACTAATCTAACGTTATTATTTTACCATTTTTGCTTCATAATTATAAAGCAATATTATTACCTGGTCATATAGGAAATAGGCTGGGACAAAATAAAATGTCTCAGCCTATTTTATCATTTTGTCAGAAGCTGACTGATTTGAAAATGCGCTTGAATCAAGCTTTTTTCAAACCTAGTCATCCTTGCCGGGGTAATACAACGAAATAAATTTTGAGAAAATATTATTTCTGTCCCACTCCCTTTTCTTGTTATATTATTAAAAGCTCATCATAGATTTTTATTATCTGTTTTGAGATGCTGTGAGAATCTCTCATTTGCATCGAAGTAAAGTTTATTAAACCAAATCATTATCATGTTTAATTCTATAAACAGTCTGCCTTGTTATATTCACTTCTTTCGCAATCTTACTGATAGCTGTGCCTTCCTTTAACATTTCCACAACTCGATGATAGATAATGCGTTTTTGAGGATCCTTTGCATTCGCTGAATAAAGTAACGGACGCCCTTTATATACACCTTTTGCTTTCGCAACTTGAATACCTTGTGCTTGTCTACGTTTACTTTCATTTCGTTCTTGTTCTGAAACCATTGCTAATATTTGTATGATTAAATCTTTCATAAACTTATCTAATAAAGGATTGCCAATGACTTCATTCATCATAGGTAAACTAGTAATCATCAATTGAACTTCTTTATCCTTTAAATAATTAACTGTGTTAATCACTTCATCATAATTACGACCTAAGCGATCAATCGATTCTACGACAAATCTATCGCCCATTCTCACAAAGTTAAGTGCTTCTTGAAATACGGGTCTATTTTCTACTGACTTTCCCGATTGTTTCTCTGTAAATATTTTCTCTACGCCAAATGTTTTCAAATTATCTAGCTGTCTTTCTAAATTCTGATCTATCGAAGATACTCTTGCGTAACCTATAATCATTCATTTTCACTCCACAATTAATATACACCCTAATCATACGTTTTAG
>NZ_KV838695.1:0-2029 GCF_001838765.1 Staphylococcus sp. HMSC34G04 | reverse complement strand
ATTATGTCAACTCAACACAAAGGGACAAACGCCGAAATGACGGCGTTTGTCCCGTTTATGTGAATTCATGGATTATTCATATTTTATACATGCCCTTAACTACGCGTTTTCATTAGCTTTCAAACGTTGTGGTTTTTTATATTTATGTAAGTTACACTTGTGTAACCTACACATAGCGTATACTTATTTAATAGTAAACAAGTAAACAAATATACAAGTAAACTATTAAACTTGTTTACTTGTGAGATGTATTTAGTTGTTGCATACATGATGCGCGCATATTGTATGCATGTATATTGTATGCCTGCATACAAGTTTCGAGACATTTTGTTATAATTGGGAAGCACTTCCGTGCACAAAGGAGGTGTTGTATATGCTAGTCGCGATTTCATTTGTTGCAAGTTTTATCGTATCAGTTATAGCTGGTATAGTTGCGAACTATATTTCAGATAAACTGAATAGATAAAATTAAAACCCCCACAAAGCTTTGGCAGGCTGTGGGGGTTTTTGTATATGCTAGTTCGCAATTCATTTGTTACTTTAAGTATATCTTTCATACTATCTTTTGTAAATGAATTTAAAAAGATTAAATATTGTGACCAATGACCGTTTAATGTACCAGAATAAGTGGCTACATATTTATTACCATTTTTTTAATAGACTTTCTTTTAAGAGTTCCACTATAAGTGATATGCATAGTTTTATTTTTTTAACTCTTTTAGAATAGTGAATAGATTTAGGTAAATTGGATTTCTTTTTAGCTGATCTATGAGTTGTAAAAGTTTTCTTGGGAAGAGTTTTAGCATCTACAGTATGATGACTCAAAGTATTATTACTTTGATGCTCTATGTTAGCATAAATTCCTCCCAAATCTAACAAAAGTGCAGATGCAACTGTAATCTTAGTTAAATTTTTGACAATATGCATAAAGGAGCTCTGTTCTTAAAATACTACGTTTTCATAATAGCATAAATTCTAAAAAATATTTAAAAAATTTTAAAATTATTGTGATTTTTATTTAAAAATATCAGGTCTGAAATTGTATTTCATATTATTAAAAGGCCAAAATCTTAAAATAACTTTACCTACTATTTGTTTTTCAGATACTAATCCTACCTCGGAACTTCGACTATCAATACTATTGGTTCTATTGTCACCAAGAACTAAGTATTTATCTTTGGGTATAGTCATTTTATGTTTAGATCCTTTAATATCAGACACATTAAAGTTTTCTGTTAAATTATCACCAGAATCATTCATTTTTTTATTATAAGTAAGATAAGGTTCTTTGATATAATGTTTATTTATATATAACTTATCATTTTTATATTCAATTTGATCTCCAGGTTTACCAACCAATCGTTTTATAAAATTATTTTTTTTATTTTTATGAAATACAATTACGTCTCCAGAATCTAAATGATTTAATGACTTTGATATTTTACTTACAATTACTTTATCTTTATTATTAAATGTTGGATACATTGATAATCCCGACACGGTATAACTTTTAATTAAAAATGTATTTACTAAAAATAATAATAATACAGCTATTATTATAGCTATTAGCCATTCTTTTAATTCTTTTTTCATTACAAAATCTCCTTTTTTATTCGCTATTACATTTTATCTCAAGTTGACGTCGAAGCTCTTTAAGATCTTTTTCTAATTGTGGATCTTTCTCTTGTGTTATGTAACTTTTATTTTGTAGCTTTGACTTTCATGTAACCAGTATGTTTATACTGCTTCAATATTCTAAACATATTTTTGGGATATGTCGATTTAAAATGTGTCATTTTTCCTAATTCCAATTTTGTAAAGTTTATTTATAAAAACTATAAATAAGCCGATTATAATAAAAATAATGTACAGTTTAAATCCAGTTCCATTAAACTTTTTTAAAGATGTGAATTGAAAGACAAAAAATACTATAAGAGCAAGTATTAAAGCATAAAGTATTGTAAAAAACCATTGAAATATTTCATTATACAAAATTCGGTTCTGTTGCAAAGTTGAATTTATAGTATAA
>NZ_KV838694.1:0-38806 GCF_001838765.1 Staphylococcus sp. HMSC34G04 | reverse complement strand
AGCCTAATCGAGACCGAAAGGTCTCTTTTTTTTTATATGAAAAGAGTTCTAAAAAAATAGTTTTCTCGGCGAGGAGAAAGCATTTGGAACTCATGAATAAAGAAGCGAGACAATGAATTTAGATGATCTAAACGAGTCAATAAGTACCATATATAAAGTGAGAGGCTAGCGCTTGTCTTAAGTGAAGAAAACTTCTTAGCACCTGCTGATGGTAGTTGGACTAACGTTTCGATAGAATAAGACGTTGCCAGACAAAGTACGAGACCGAAAGGTCTCTTTTTTATATTAAATAATCACAACAATTAGGTTTGGGAAAATTTTCTTTTTAATAAAGAACTTTAAAATCTAACATCTAAGTAAGTTGAAATGACAATGATTAAAAAGTTAGTTAAGTATTAGAGAAAATTTGTGTTTTCTAATACACTAGTAATGAATAACAAGAAATTAAGAAAGAGGGATGACTTTGATTATTAGGGCATTGGAGAAGACAGATTTATCATTTATACATCATTTGAATAATGAGTATTCCATTATGTCGTATTGGTTTGAAGAGCCTTATCAATCATTGAGCGAATTAGAAAATTTATATACAAAGCATATTTTAGATGAAACAGAGCGACGATTCATTGTTGAAGAGGGATCAACATCTGTAGGCGTGGTAGAGTTATTAGAGATTAACTTTATACATAGAACTTGTGAAGTGTTAATTATTATCGATCCACAGTATGCAAATAATGGGTACGCGAAAAAAGCTTTTAAAATGGCTATTGACTATGCTTTTTTAGTATTAAATATGAATAAGGTATACTTATATGTGGATATTAAGAATGAGAAAGCAGTACATATCTATCAAAGTAATAATTTCGAAATAGAAGGAACGTTAAAGGAACACTTCTATACAAGGGGAGAATACAGAGATTGCTATGTAATGGGCTTGTTAAAAAGGAATTGGGTTAATAAGAATGATGATGATTTGTCTCATATAAGATGAAAAATTAAATTTAGAGAGAGTTATTAATATGAAAAGACCAATAATTCAAAAATTAAATCGTTTGATAGAGAAAAACGCTATCTCTATGCATGTTCCTGGGCATAAAAACATGACAATCGGCTACTTAAATAGACTTGATTTAGCAATGGATATGACAGAAATTACTGGATTAGATGATATGCATTATCCTGAAGGAATTATTTTAGAAAGCATGGAGAATTTTAGGAAACATAAAAACTATGATGCTTTCTTACTAGTTAACGGAACGACTTCAGGTATATTATCGGTTATCCAAGCATTTTCGACAAGAAAAGGTAAATATTTAATTAGTAGAAATGTTCATAAATCAGTATTTCACGGTCTAGACATAACACAACAACAAGCGACAATAACTAAGACAGATATCAGTAAGAAAACGAATCAATATGTAAAGCCAAAGATAATTCAAGATAAAAATCAATATTATAAACTTGCCATCTGTACATACCCTAATTATTACGGTGAAACTTTTGAAATTTCTCAATATATCAAACAATTACATCACAGAGGGGTACCGATATTAGTAGATGAAGCGCATGGTGCACATTTTGGTTTAGATGGATTTCCAGAATCCTCAATGAATTTTAATGCTGATTACGTTGTGCAGTCATATCATAAAACACTCCCTGCATTAACAATGGGATCAGTTTTATATATACATAAAGATGCACCATTAAGACAACAAGTCATAGATTATTTGACTTATTTTCAAACGTCAAGTCCTTCGTACCTTATTATGTCTAGTCTAGAATTAGCGAATAAATTTTATAAAGAATATGATTCCGCATTATTTTACCAACGAAGAAAGATGTTAATTGATTTATTAATAAATATAGGATTTACAGTTATAGAACCAGAGGATCCTTTAAAATTGGTTGTGAGTTTTGAAGGTGTTGCAGGTTATGATGTGCAAAAATGGTTTGAGGAAAAAGAAATCTATGTAGAATTAGCTGATATGTATCAAGTGTTACTCGTTCTCCCTTTATGGCATGAAGGAGATAAATTTCCTTTTAAGTTGTTGATTGAAAAAATTAGAGAAATTAACGTGCCAAAAAAATGTACGCGCGACATAAAATCTTTTAATTTTATGACGGATTTTAGCGAATACAAAACTGTTCATTTTCAAAATACGAAAGAAGTATCTATTAAAAAGGCAGAAGGTAAAGTTTTAGCGCAACATATCGTTCCATACCCTCCAGGTATACCGGTGATGTTTAAAGGAGAAGTCGTGACGTCTCATATGATAGACTTGTTAAATAAATATGATAAGCAAAATATTAAAGTTGAAGGTTTAAATCATAAAAAAATATTAATTAAGGATGAATAAGAAATGTCTACATTTATAACGTTTGAAGGTCCAGAAGGAGCAGGAAAGACCTCAGTAATTAAAGAAGTAAGCGAAAGATTAGCTAAAGAATATGATATTGTTACAACACGTGAACCTGGCGGAGTATTAACTAGTGAAGAAATACGTCGTATTGTACTTGATGGAGAGAGTATAGATATTCGAACTGAAGCTATGCTGTTCGCTGCATCTAGACGTGAACACCTTGTTGAGAAGATTATCCCATCTTTACAAGCAGGTAAAATTGTCCTTTGTGATAGATACATTGATAGTTCATTGGCTTATCAAGGTTATGCAAGGGGTATAGGAATTAAAGAAGTAAAATTATTAAATGAATTTGCAATTAATGGTTTGTATCCAGACTTAACGATTTATTTAGATGTTGATGCGGAAATTGGTCGTCAAAGAATTCTAAAAAATAACAGAGAACAAAACAGATTAGATAAAGAGGATAAAGTTTTTCATGAAAAAGTGATAGAAGGATATCATAAAGTGATCAGTGATAACCCTCATCGGTTTATTAAAGTCAATGCTAACCATAGTTTGGATAAAGTTGTTGAAGAAACATACCAATCTATCATCAAATATTTAAAATAATTATGATATAATGACAAAAAGAGGTGTATAAAAATGAAGATGATTATAGCGATCGTTCAAGATCAAGATAGTCAAGAGCTTTCAGACCAACTCGTAAAAAACAATTTCAGAGCTACAAAGTTAGCAACTACTGGTGGATTTTTAAGAGCAGGCAATACAACTTTCTTATGTGGGGTTAAGGATGACCGTGTCGATGAGGTTCTATCTGTCATTGATAACACTTGTGGTAATAGAGACCAACTTGTTTCCCCAATAACACCAATGGGTGGTAGTGCAGATTCATATATTCCTTATCCAGTTGAAGTTGAAGTAGGTGGCGCTACAGTATTTGTAATGCCGATTGAAGCATTTCATCAATTCTAGTTGTTTATAAAAAGTCTACTTTTCATCTACATATTTATGTTAATGAAAAGTGTTTAAAATGTAATTATTATAGATGTATTTTTTATTTGGCTACTTTAAATGTAGTTTGAGATTGAAGGCATATTCATTCAAAATTTATACTTCATCCTTTGAGTTTAAGCGTGAAAGTTAGTAATTATATGCGTTTAATTCAAGGAATGCAGTTGCTAAGTCGGAATTGTTTGAAGACGTTGCTCAACGGTCTAGAACTATCATTTAAGTAGTCTTTTTACATAATGAATATCATAAAGGGAGTAAGTCGCTTATGGATGAACAACAACAGTTAGCTAACGCATATCATTCTAACAAATTGTCACATGCATATTTGTTTGAGGGTGATGATGCACAAACGATGAAACGTGTCGCAATCCATTTTACTAAATTAATTCTTTGTAATAATAGTAATCAATGCGAACTGAAAGTTGATACTTTTAATCATCCTGACTTTTCATATGTGTCTTCTGATGAAAATACAATTAAAAAAGAACAAATCGAACAACTTGTTCATCATATGAACCAACTACCTATTGAGGGTCAATATAAAGTATATATTATTGAGGATTTTGAAAAATTAACTGTTCAAGGGGAAAATAGTATACTAAAATTTTTAGAAGAGCCCCCTGATAATACAATTGCGATTCTTTTATCAACGAAACCAGAACAAATATTAGACACTATACATTCAAGATGCCAGCACGTATATTTTAAGCCTATTGATAAGCGACAGTTTATAGAGCGTTTAGTAGAAATGTCAATAGCAAGACCGGTAGCAGAAATGCTAAGTACCTATACAACTCAAATAGAAGCAGCATCGTCCTTAAATGAGGAATTTGATTTAGTTACTTTAAGAAAATCAATCATCAGATGGTGTCAATTAATATTATCTAATAAAGCTATGGCTCTTATAGGTGTCATTGAGTTATTAAAACAAGCTAAGAATCGTAGATTACAATTACTTACTTTATCAGCCGTCAATGGCTTTTTCGAAGATATAATGCATGCAAAGGTAGAAATGGATAATTATTATACATTTAGTGATTTAACTGTAGAAATTGAAAATTATGCAAACCAATTAACTTTTAATCAATTAATCCTCATGTATGATCAAATT
The DNA here is from genome assembly GCF_001838765.1 of Staphylococcus sp. HMSC34G04. NCBI lineage: Bacteria > Bacillati > Bacillota > Bacilli > Caryophanales > Staphylococcaceae > Staphylococcus > Staphylococcus sp. HMSC34G04. The sequence continues at coordinate 34,321 of NZ_KV838694.1, read as the reverse complement.
ACTGAAGCGCATAAAAAGTTAAATCAAAATGTTAATCCAACACTTGTTTTTGAACAAATAGTAATAAAAGGTGTGATTTAAAATGCCCAATGTTGTAGGTGTTCAGTTTCAAAAAGCAGGGAAATTAGAATACTACGCGCCGAATCAATTAGATGTAGAGGTTGGTGACTGGGTTGTTGTCCAATCTAAAAGAGGTATAGAAATTGGTCACGTAAAGTTTCCATTACGTGAAGTTGATGTAGAAGATGTCACATTACCGCTAAAAAATATCATTCGTAAAATGAATGAAGATGATCAAGAAACATTTTATCGTAATGAACGTGATGCCAATGATGCGTTAGAATTATGTAAAAAAGTAGTTAAAGATCAGCAATTAGATATGCGATTAGTTAATTGTGAATATACATTAGACAAATCTAAAGTGATTTTTAATTTTACCGCAGATGATCGCATTGATTTTCGCAAACTTGTTAAAGTTTTAGCTCAAAATCTAAAGACTAGAATAGAATTACGTCAAATTGGGGTAAGAGATGAAGCGAAATTATTGGGTGGTATCGGTCCTTGTGGACGTTCTTTGTGTTGTTCTACATTTTTAGGAGATTTCGAACCTGTATCCATTAAAATGGCGAAAGATCAGAACCTATCATTAAATCCAACTAAGATTTCAGGGGCTTGTGGTAGATTAATGTGTTGTCTTAAATATGAAAATGACTACTATGAAGAGGCGCGAACTCAATTGCCTGATGTTGGAGATATGATTCAAACACCAGATGGTCACGGAAAAGTGATAGGATTAAATATTTTAGATATTTCTATGCAAGTTAAAATAGAGGGTCTAGAACAACCTTTAGAATATAAAATGGAAGAGATAGAAGTATTGAATTAAGGAGGTTGAATAACCTTTGAATCGAAATGAATTATTCGAAAGACTTATGAAATTAGAACATCACGTTGAACAACTTACAACCGACATGTCAGAACTTAAAGATTTAACCGTCGAACTTGTTGAGGAGAATGTTGCTTTACAAGTTGAAAATGAAAATTTAAAACGATTGATGAACAAAACTGAAGAATCGGTTGAAACTCACTTAGATAAAGATAATTATAAGCATGTAAAAACACCATCTCCAAGTAAAGATAATTTAGCGATGTTATATCGTGAAGGTTTTCATATTTGTAAGGGTGAATTATTCGGGAAACATCGTCATGGTGAAGATTGCTTATTATGCCTTAATGTGTTGAGTGATTAATTCTTTCGATAAATAAATGTTTAAATATAAGGATGTATTATAAGTGTGTAATTTAAGTCATACTGTAATAACATCCTTTTTTTAGGAGTAAAGATATGTTAGAAGATAATGAACGCGTTGACCATTTAATAAAAGAAGGATATGAGATTATACAAAATGATGAAGTATTCTCTTTTTCTACTGATGCCCTATTGTTAGGGTATTTAACCGAAGTACGCAAAAATGATAAAGTTATGGATTTATGTTCCGGCAATGGTGTTATTCCATTATTATTAGCTGCTAAATCAACTCAACCTATTGAAGGGATAGAAATACAAGAGCAATTAGTGAGTATGGCATGTCGCAGTTTTAAATTGAATGATTTGAACGATAGACTAACTATGCACCGTATGGATTTAAAAGATGTATATCAAACATTTCAACCTGCTCAATATACACTAGTGACTTGTAATCCTCCTTATTTTAAAATGAATCAAAATCATCAACATCAAAAAGAAGCACATAAAATAGCACGTCACGAAATAATGTGTAATCTTAAAGATTGTATTGAAGCTGCAAGACATTTACTTAAAGAGGGTGGTCGTTTTATTATGGTCCATCGAGCGGAAAGGCTAATGGATGTCTTAACCGAATTAAGACACGGTAAAATTGAGCCTAAAGCATTGACGTTGGTGTATAGTAAACATGATAAGCCTGCACAAACAATTGTTGTGGAAGGAAGAAAAGGTGGTAACCAAGGTTTAGATATACGTAATCCATTATATATATATAATGAGGATGGATCATATAGCGATGAGATGAAAGGTATTTATTATGGATAAACATTTTGTTTATATTGTTAAATGTAATGACGGAAGTTTATATACTGGCTATGCTAAAGATGTAAATGCACGCATAATAAAGCATAATAACGGTAAGGGTGCTAAATATACAAAAATAAGACGACCGGTAGAGTTAGTTTATCAAGAAACATATACAACGAAATCGGAAGCATTGAAACGTGAATATGAAATTAAAACATATACTAGACAACAAAAGTTAAAAATGATACAGGAGGGATAATATGACAACTTTATATTTAGTAGGAACACCAATTGGAAATCTTGGTGATATTACATTTCGAGCTATAGAAACATTAAGAAAAGTTGATGTGATTGCATGTGAAGATACACGAGTAACACGAAAATTGTGTAATCATTATGAAATACAAACGCCTCTAAAGTCGTATCATGAACATAATAAAGAACAACAAACTGACTATTTAATCAAGCAGTTACAAACTGGCTTAAATATAGCGTTAGTATCAGATGCTGGGTTGCCGTTAATTAGTGATCCAGGATATGAATTAGTTGTCGAAGCACGTAAAAATAATATAAATATAGAAACAGTACCAGGTCCTAATGCTGGGTTGACTGCACTTATGTCAAGTGGATTACCATCTTTCACATACACATTTTTAGGTTTTTTGCCAAGAAAAGAAAAAGAAAAAATTGAAGTGCTTGATGATAGAATGTTTCAAAATAGTACTTTGATACTTTATGAATCGCCTTATAGAGTTACTGATACTTTGAAAGCAATAGCTAAAATAGATTCGCAAAGACGGATTACTGTTGGTAGAGAGCTAACGAAGAAATTTGAACAAGTTCTTACACTTACAGTTGATGATATGTTGGAATTGATTAATCAAGACAGATTACCTCTTAAAGGTGAGTTTGTGATACTGATTGAAGGTGCATTACCTAAGAGTGGGGAATCATGGTTTGAAAATTATACGGTTAAAGAACATGTTGATTATTATATTGAAACCAAACAGGTTAAAACTAAAAAAGCAATTAAACTTGTCGCAACAGATCGACATATGAAGACGGGTGACGTATATAATATTTATCATAATATTGATTAAAAAAATGTGTTAAACACTTTACTTTATAATGACTTAATTATTGTAAAAACCCCATAGCGTGTTGATTTTATGGTATTGTAGTAAAGATGATGACAATTAATTTTCAATTGATGCGAATTTTTAAAACTGATACATAACGGTACGCGACTTCATTGAAAAGAAAAATAAATTTAGATATCATTTATTATGTAATTAATGAGGAGGACCAGTGATGGCTAAAGATACATTTTATATAACAACCCCAATATACTATCCGAGCGGGAACCTACACATCGGTCATGCATACTCTACAGTCGCAGGCGACGTGATAGCTCGCTATAAAAGAATGCAAGGCTATGATGTTCGTTATTTAACTGGCACTGATGAGCACGGTCAAAAAATCCAAGAAAAAGCTCAAAAAGCTGGCAAAACAGAACTAGAATACTTAGATGAAATGATTTCAGGTATTAAAAACTTATGGAGTAAACTTGAGATTTCTAATGATGATTTTATTCGAACTACAGAAGAGCGTCATAAGCAAGTCGTTGAGAAAGTGTTTGAGCGATTATTAAAACAAGGTGACATTTATTTAGGTGAATACGAAGGTTGGTATTCTGTTCCTGATGAAACATATTATACAGAGTCACAACTTGTTGATCCTGTTTATGAAAACGGCAAAATTATAGGTGGTAAAAGTCCTGATTCTGGTCACGAAGTCGAACTTGTAAAAGAAGAAAGCTATTTCTTCAATATTAATAAATATACAGACCGCTTATTAGAATTTTACGATGAAAATCCAGACTTTATACAACCACCATCTAGAAAAAATGAGATGATTAATAACTTTATCAAACCAGGTTTAGAAGATTTAGCAGTTTCGCGTACATCATTCGATTGGGGTGTACGTGTACCATCTAATCCTAAACATGTTGTATACGTGTGGATTGATGCACTTGTTAATTATATTTCTTCATTAGGTTATCTATCTGATGATGAAACATTATTTAATAAATATTGGCCAGCAGATATACACTTGATGGCTAAAGAAATTGTACGTTTCCACTCTATTATATGGCCAATATTGTTAATGGCGTTGGATTTACCACTTCCTAAAAAAGTTTTTGCACACGGTTGGATTTTAATGAAAGATGGTAAAATGAGTAAATCTAAAGGTAATGTCGTAGATCCTAATGTATTAATTGATCGTTATGGTCTTGATGCGACACGTTATTACTTAATGCGTGAATTACCGTTTGGTTCTGATGGCGTATTTACACCGGAAGCCTTTGTTGAAAGAACAAATTACGATCTTGCGAATGATTTAGGTAATCTAGTGAATCGTACTATCTCTATGATAAACAAATATTTCCACGGCGAATTACCTGCATACCAAGGTCCAAAACATGAATTGGATGAAAAGATGGAAGCGATGGCGCTTGAAACTGTTAAATCATTCAATGATAATATGGAAAGTTTACAATTTTCTGTTGCTTTATCAACAGTGTGGAAATTTATTAGTCGTACAAACAAATATATTGATGAAACACAACCTTGGGTTCTTGCAAAAGATGAAAATCAACGTGAGATGCTTGGTAACGTAATGGCACATCTTGTTGAGAACATTCGTTTCGCTACAATCTTATTACAACCATTCTTGACGCATGCACCTAGGGAGATATTTAAGCAACTCAATATTAACAATCCGGATTTACATCAATTAGATAGTCTGCAACAATATGGTATGTTGTCAGAGGCAATTACTGTAACTGAAAAGCCAACACCAATTTTCCCAAGATTAGACACTGAAGCAGAAATTGCTTATATCAAAGAATCAATGCAACCATCTAAGTCAACAAAACAGTCTGATGAACCCGGTAAAGAGCAAATTGATATCAAAGATTTTGATAAAGTTGAAATCAAAGCAGCAACTATTATTGATGCGGAAACTGTAAAAAAATCGGAGAAACTATTAAAAATAAAAGTTGATTTAGATAATGAACAACGTCAAATAGTATCTGGTATAGCTAAGTTTTATCGTCCGGAAGACATTATTGGTAAAAAAGTTGCAGTTGTTACTAATTTAAAACCAGCTAAATTAATGGGACAAAAATCCGAAGGTATGATTTTGTCAGCTGAAAAAGATGGCGTACTTACCTTGATAAGCTTGCCTAGTGCAATTCCAAATGGTGCAGTAATTAAATAGTATAATCTAAGGATAGGAGAGATAATGATGTTAATCGATACGCATGTACATTTAAATGATGAACAATACGATGAGGATTTAAATGAAGTGATATCTCGTGCAAGAGAAGCAGGCGTAGATAGAATGTTTGTAGTAGGTTTTGATACACCTACTATTGAACGTACTATGGAGCTAATAGATAAGTATGACTTTATCTATGGTATTATCGGTTGGCATCCTGTTGATGCAATAGATTGTACTGATGAAAGATTGGAATGGATAGAAAGTCTTTCTAAACATCCAAAAATTATTGGTATTGGTGAGATGGGGTTAGATTATCATTGGGATAAATCACCTTCTGATGTACAAAAAGAGGTGTTTAAAAAGCAAATTGCATTAGCTAAACGTGTTCAATTACCTATTATTATTCATAATCGTGAAGCGACTCAAGATTGCATAGATATTTTGATTGAAGAGCATGCAGAAGAAGTGGGTGGAATTATGCACAGTTTTAGTGCTTCACCCGAAATTGCTGATGTCGTGATTAATAAATTGAACTTCTATGTTTCGCTTGGGGGACCCGTCACTTTCAAAAATGCAAAGCAACCAAAAGAAGTTGCTAAACACGTACCAATGGATCGTTTGTTATGCGAGACAGATGCGCCGTATCTATCCCCGCACCCTTATAGAGGTAAACGCAATGAACCAGAACGCGTTACTTTAGTAGCACAACAAATTGCAGATTTGCGTGGTATGACTTATGAGGAGGTCTGTCGCCAAACAACCGAAAATGCTGAACGTTTATTCAATTTGAATTAACTCAATGAATTTTTAGTGGGAAAGGTGTCTAACTTTAAAAAGATGAGGAACATCACTTTTTTATAAGTTTAAGATATCTTTCTCATTTTTTAAATTTAAACTGAGGTTAGTGTAAGAAATTATGATTTGATAGTTAATATTTTAATATTGCCGAAAGATTCTATAAAATTAATGATTAAGTTATCAATATTATGAAAGGTTAATTTATGAAAATAAACGAATTTATTGTTGTTGAAGGTAAAGATGATACTGAGCGAGTAAAAAGTGCTGTAGACTGTGATACTATTGAAACAAACGGTAGTGCAATTGATACATATACTTTAGAAGTGATACAACACGCACAGCAAACTAGAGGTGTGATTGTACTGACAGATCCAGATTTCCCAGGTGATAAAATTAGAAATACTATACGGGAACATGTTTCTGGTGTTAAGCATGCATATGTAGATAGAGAAAAGGCCAAGAGTAAAAGAGGTAAAATAGGAATAGAACATGCAAATATTAAAGATATTCAAGAAGCATTAATGCATGTAAGTTCACCGCTTGAAGAAGCTAAAGAAACTATTGATAAAAGTGTACTCATTGATTTGGGACTAATAATCGGTAAAGATGCAAGACACCGTAGAAATATCTTAGGTCGAAAATTACACATCGGTCACTCTAATGGAAAGCAATTATTAAAGAAACTTAATGCTTTTGGCTATACTGAAGACGATGTCAGAAAAGCGCTATTTGAAGAAGAGGAGAATTAAATGGAATATAAAGATATAGCAACACCATCTCGAACACGTGCTTTGCTTGATCAATATGGGTTTAATTTTAAGAAAAGTTTAGGACAAAATTTTTTAATAGATGTAAATATCATTAATAAAATTATCGAAGCAAGTCATATTGATTGTGCAACAGGAGTAATTGAAGTTGGACCAGGTATGGGATCATTGACTGAACAACTTGCAAAGAATGCTAAGAAGGTGATGGCTTTTGAAATTGATCAAAGGTTAATACCTGTGCTTAAAGATACACTTTCGCCATACGATAATGTAACGATTATCAATGAAGATATACTTAAAGCTGATATTGCTAAAGCTGTAGCTACACATCTACAAGATTGTGACAAGATTATGGTTGTTGCTAATTTACCGTATTATATTACCACGCCTATTTTACTTAATTTGATGCAACAGGATGTACCTATTGATGGTTTTGTCGTAATGATGCAAAAAGAGGTAGGAGAACGTTTGAACGCTCACGTAGGTACCAAAGCATACGGCTCGTTATCGATTGTTGCTCAATACTATACGGAGACAAGTAAAGTTTTAACAGTTCCTAAAACTGTATTTATGCCTCCTCCAAACGTTGATTCTATCGTTGTAAAATTGATGCAACGCCAAGAACCACTTGTACAGGTTGATGATGAGGAAGCCTTTTTTAAGTTAGCAAAGGCCGCTTTTGCACAACGACGTAAAACAATTAATAATAACTACCAAAACTTCTTTAAAGATGGTAAGAAGAATAAAGAAACTATACGACAGTGGCTGGAAAGCGCTGGTATTGATCCTAAAAGACGTGGAGAAACACTCACGATTCAAGATTTTGCCACATTATATGAACAAAAGAAAAAATTCTCCGAATTAACAAATTAAAATGTTGACAAAGACCTTTTACATTGATAAAATTTAAATTTTATTTGACGAAAACGGCTCAAATATGGTAAAATGTAATGTGTAGTGAGGTGGGGCAATATGCCAAAATCAATTTTGGACATCAAAAATTCTATTGATTGTCATTTAGGAAATCGTATTGTACTTAAAGCCAATGGTGGACGTAAAAAGACAATTGAACGATCAGGGGTTTTAAAAGAAACATATCCATCTGTTTTTATTGTCGAATTAGATCAAGATAAACACAACTTTGAACGCGTATCTTATACATACACTGATGTGCTTACAGAAAATGTACAAGTTTCATTTGAAGAAGATAATCATCAAGAAGCAGTTGCACACTAACAAAAACATAATTTATGAGCGTCGTCGATAACTCTAAATTTAATATTTTTATTATTTAAGGTGAGTCTGGACATTGAAGATATGTTCAGGCTCTTTGTTATTGTAGTCTTTATTCATTGTCATTTTCATGAGATTATGCAACTTACGTTTATTATTAATACACAAATTATTTAAATTAAACGAATAATCATTTAAATAAGTCGCATTTTTGTAATATCCAAAAGTGATTCGCTTTAGTTGTTAAATATATTTTTAAAAATTGAAAATGCGTATGTTGAGTGTTGAAAAATTGCTCTTCATTAAGATTTTACGAGAAATTGCACATAATCTATCAAATATTTAAAGGCTTTATGTTAAAATCATTTTAATAACAATTCAAAGCGAGGGCGGAAAAATGATATATGAAACTGCGCCAGCTAAGATAAATTTTACGCTCGACACCCTTTTTAAAAGAGATGATGGTTATCATGAAATTGAAATGGTGATGACTACAGTTGATTTAAATGATCGATTATCTTTTGAAAAGCGAACTGATAAGAAGATTGTTGTCGATATTGAGCATAATTACGTTCCTAACGATAATAAAAACCTTGCGTATAAAGCAGCTGATTTAATGTTTGAGAGATTTAATATTAATGAAGGTGTGACAATTTCAATTGATAAAGATATACCAGTTTCAGCTGGTCTTGCAGGAGGTTCTGCGGATGCAGCCGCTACAATGAGAGGGTTGAATCGATTATTTGGTTTAGGTCAATCTTTAGACGATTTAGCTGCATTAGGCATACAAATAGGCACAGATATACCTTTTTGTATTTATAACCAAACTGCTGTGTGTACGGGGCGTGGAGAGCAAGTAACTTTCCTAAAAAGACCACCATCTGCATGGGTTGTTTTAGCTAAGCCTAACATCGGAATTTCATCGCCTGATGTATTTAAAGCACTAGATTTAACTGAAGAACATATAGTTCATAACGAAAAGTGTAAACAGGCTTTAGAGAATAATGATTATCATTTATTATGCAATAGTCTTTCTAACCGGTTAGAGCCTGTTTCTATGGCTATGCATCCTGACATTAAAAAGATTAAAGATAACATGCTACAATGTGGTGCTGATGGTGCTTTGATGAGTGGAAGCGGTCCTACTGTTTATGGGCTAGCTCAAAAAGAAAGACAAGCTAAAAATATTTATAATGCAGTGAATGGTTGTTGTAATGAAGTTTACTTAGTAAGATTATTAGGATAGAAGGGTTTGAAAAGATGAGATATAAAAGAAGCGAACGCATTGTATTTATGACACAATACCTCATGAACCATCCAAATAAGTTGATACCCCTCACTTATTTTGTAAAAAAATTTAAACAAGCAAAATCGTCAATTAGTGAAGACGTTCAAATCATCAAAAATACGTTTCAAAATGAAAAATTAGGAACTATTATTACTACAGCAGGTGCAAGTGGTGGAGTAACCTATAAACCCATGATGAGTAAATCAGAGGCCACAGAAGTTGTTAATGAGGTGATAGCGCAATTACAAGAGAAAGACCGTTTACTACCTGGAGGGTATTTATTTTTATCCGATTTAGTTGGCAATCCTTCTCTATTAAATAGAGTAGGCAAGTTAATTGCTAGTATATATATGAACGAAGAACTTGATGCTGTTGTTACCATAGCGACTAAAGGGATATCACTTGCGAATGCAGTCGCAAACGTATTAAATTTACCTGTAGTGGTTATAAGAAAGGACAATAAAGTTACAGAAGGTTCTACGGTTTCAATCAATTATGTTTCAGGATCATCTAGAAAAATAGAAACAATGGTGTTATCGAAACGAACTTTAGCTGAGAATTCTAATGTCCTCGTAGTAGACGATTTTATGAGGGCTGGTGGCTCAATCAATGGGGTAATGAATTTAATGAATGAGTTTAAAGCCCATGTAAAAGGGGTATCAGTACTTGTAGAATCAAAAGAAGTAAAACAAAGATTAATTGAAGATTATACTTCCTTAGTCAGATTGTCAGATGTCGACGAGTACAACCAAGAATTTAAAGTGGAACCAGGCAACAGTTTGTCTAAATTTTCTTAAAAAAGGAGTGTCAATTTCATCATGAAAATAATCAACTCAGATAAGGTACCCGAAGCATTAGGTCCATATTCGCATGCAACTGTTATAAACGGTTTTGTTTTTACATCAGGTCAAATTCCACTCACACTTGATGGAACAATTGTTAGCGATGATGTTCAAGAACAAACTAAGCAAGTTTTAGAAAATTTAAGTGTGGTATTAAAAGAAGCAGGTTCTGATTTGAATTCTGTTGTTAAAGCGACAATCTATATTTCTGATATGAATGATTTTCAACAAATTAATCAAATCTATGGAAACTATTTCGTCGAACACCAACCAGCTCGTAGTTGTGTTGAAGTGTCACGGTTGCCTAAAGACGTAAAGGTAGAAATTGAATTGATAGGTAAAGTGAAGGATTTATAATTTTCTTAAAAGTTGTCAAGCTTCTAATAATATAAAGATATACTAGGGGGGCTCACTACATGAAAGTGACAGATGTAAGACTTAGAAAAATACAAACAGACGGCAGAATGAAAGCACTCGTTTCTATTACGCTAGATGAAGCTTTTGTAATTCATGATTTACGTGTAATTGAAGGAAACTCAGGTCTTTTTGTCGCAATGCCAAGTAAACGTACACCAGATGGTGAATTCCGTGACATCGCGCATCCTATCAATTCTGATATGAGACAAGAAATCCAAGATGCAGTGATGAAAGTATATGATGAAACTGATGAAGTTATTCCAGACAAAAATGCTACTTCAGATAACGAAGAATCAGACGAAGCTTAATTAAAAAATGTATTCATTTATAAAATAAGCCTGAGACATTGATGATATATTGTCTCAGGTATTTTAATGTATTGTTAGTCAATGGCAAAATTAGTAATGATTGTGTAACGGATTACTTGAACTTTATACCATATTGTTGGGGAGGGACTACAACTTCTTATTGAAGTTGTAGTCCCTCCCCTTTATTTTTAATGTGTTCTGTATTTCCATAAACGAAAACGATATAAACATTTAACGATAAATAAAAATGATAGAAGTAAAATACTGATATGTTTCTCTGACAACAATCCATCTATAAAAATTTACTTATGATAGACGTAATTAATATGTCTGTATGATTATAATTTTATCATCATAAATTATGATTGATAATATAATGATTTGGGCACTGGAATAAAATACTAATGATTAATAAAGAGGTTGAATATGTATTGTAACTATTGGGTTTAATGACCTCATTTGCCTTTTTAAAGCATAACAACTTATTTGAATTTCTAAAATTATCAAACCTTTAATGAATGATTAACAAAACCTTTTATAAGTTGAAACTCTCTTTGTTATTCAACTATAATAACTATGAAGTGTAAATTTTAATGGAGGGTTAGCATTCATGCAAAGACATGCGATTATTCTGGCAGCAGGTAAAGGCACAAGAATGAAATCAAAGAAATATAAAGTGCTCCATGAGGTTGCTGGCAAACCAATGGTTGAACATGTGCTTAATAACGTAAAACAAGCTGGCGTTGATCAAATTGTAACTATTATTGGTCATGGCGCTGAGAGTGTGAAAGATACATTGGGTAATCAATCATTATATAGTTTTCAGGATAAACAACTTGGAACAGCTCATGCTGTGAAAATGGCACATGAACATTTAGCAGATAAAGAAGGAACTACTTTAGTAGTATGTGGAGATACACCTCTTATTACATACCAAACTCTACAATCACTTATTGAACATCATGAAAGTACACAATCACAGGTTACTGTATTATCTGCTTCTACTATCAATCCTTATGGTTATGGACGAATTATAAGAAATCATAATGGAATATTAGAGCGTATTGTTGAAGAGAAAGACGCAAATGAATCAGAACGTGCGATTAAAGAAATTAGTTCAGGTATTTTTGCCTTTAATAATCGAGTTCTATTTGAGAAGTTAGAACAAGTTAAAAATGATAATGCTCAAGGAGAATATTATTTACCAGATGTTTTGTCTTTAATTTTAAAAGACGGAGGTAAAGCTGAAGTTTATTGTACCGAAGATTTTGATGAAATCATTGGTGTTAATGATCGTTTGATGTTAAGTGAAGCTGAAAAGACTTTGCAACAACGTATTAATCGCTATCATATGGAAAATGGTGTGACCATCATTGATCCAAGTTCAACATTTATTGGAACAGATGTGAAAATTGGAATAGATACAACTATTGAACCAGGCGTGCGAATCGGAGGTCATACAACGATTGAAGAGGATGTGTGGATAGGCCAATACTCTGAAATTAATAACAGTACAATTCATTCGAATGCTAACATAAAACAATCGGTTATCAATGACTCTATTGTTGGAGAGAACACAACAGTTGGACCTTTCGCTCAACTACGTCCAGGATCTAATTTAGGTTCTGAAGTTAAAGTAGGAAACTTTGTTGAAGTGAAGAAAGCAGATATTAAAGATGGTGCTAAAGTATCACACTTGAGTTACATTGGAGATGCTGAAATAGGTGAGCGTACAAATATCGGATGTGGTTCTATCACTGTAAACTATGATGGTGCTAACAAATTTAAAACAATAGTAGGTAAAGATGCCTTTATAGGATGTAATACGAACCTTATAGCACCTGTAACAGTAGGCAATCATACTCTTATTGCAGCTGGATCCACAATTACAGATAATATCCCTGAAGATAGTTTAGCATTAGCGCGTGCAAGACAAGTAAATAAAGAAGGCTACTTAAAAAAATAGTTCTTGCCCCTGAATTGCTATCGTATGTGCAGTTTTAAATGAATTTATAAAATTGTAATAATTTTGATTGTACATCTATCATAGTAAAAAAGCGCTATTTTCTATATAATATAAATGTCTAAGTAAATAATTGGAGGACTATAAATGTTAAATAATGAATATAAGAATTCATCAATGAAGATCTTTTCGCTCAAAGGAAATGAACCTTTGGCACAAGAAGTAGCAGATCATGTAGGGATTGAATTAGGTAAATGTTCTGTAAAACGTTTTAGTGATGGAGAAATTCAAATAAATATTGAAGAAAGCATTCGTGGTTGTGATGTTTTTATTGTTCAACCAACTTCATACCCAGTCAATCTTCATTTAATGGAGTTACTTATTATGATTGATGCGTGTAAACGCGCGTCAGCAGCAAATATTAACATCGTAGTACCATACTATGGTTACGCTCGACAAGATAGAAAAGCCCGTAGTCGTGAACCTATTACTGCTAAATTAGTAGCTAATTTAATCGAAACAGCAGGTGCCAATCGTATGATTGCATTAGACTTACATGCACCTCAAATCCAAGGATTTTTCGATATTCCTATTGATCATTTAATGGGTGTTCCTATCCTTGCACAACACTTTGAGAATGATCCTGATATTAATCCAGAAGAATGTGTAGTTGTGTCCCCTGATCATGGTGGGGTAACGCGAGCACGTAAATTAGCCGACATTTTAAAAACTCCAATTGCGATTATCGACAAAAGACGTCCGAAACCTAACGTGGCAGAAGTTATGAACATTGTAGGTGATATTGAAGGACGTACTGCAATTATTATAGATGACATTATTGATACTGCAGGAACAATTACTTTAGCTGCCCAAGCCTTAAAAGATAAAGGTGCTAAAGAAGTCTATGCTTGTTGTACACATCCAGTGCTTTCTGGGCCAGCAAAAGAACGGATTGAAAACTCTGCAATCAAGCAACTTATAGTAACAAACTCAATTCAATTAGAAGAGAATAGAAAACCTAATAATACAAAAGAACTTTCTGTTGCTGGTTTAATTGCTAAAGCAATTATTCGTGTATACGAAAGAGAATCAGTAAGTGTATTATTTGACTAAAATTTACAATTGAATTTGACGTATCCTATATCAACATGTATAATACTAACGTTCGTAGAATTGCGAACAAATAAACACTTACAAGCAACAGTAACGTTGATGGGTAAGTGAGGAGCAGGTTAGACGCATCTAATGTCTAAACCTCGAAATTCGAAAGGTGGAAATACGAATGGCTTCATTAAAGTCAATCATTCGTCAAGGTAAACAAACACGTTCTGACCTAAAACAATTAAGAAACTCAGGTAAAGTACCTGCAGTTGTGTATGGTTACGGTACAAAAAATACTTCAGTTAAAGTTGATGAAGTTGAATTTATCAAAGTAATCCGTGAAGTAGGACGTAATGGTGTTATCGATTTAGGCGTAGGTTCTAAAACAATTAAAGTAATGGTTTCAGATTATCAATTTGACCCATTAAAAAACCAAATCACTCATATCGACTTTTTAGCAATCAACATGAGTGAAGAACGTACTGTTGAAGTACAAGTTCAATTAGTTGGTGAAGCTGTAGGGGCTAAAGAAGGCGGCGTAGTTGAACAACCATTATTCAACTTAGAAGTTACAGCTACACCTGAAAATATTCCTGAAACTATCGAAGTAGATATCAGTGAATTACAAGTTAATGACAGCTTAGCAGTTTCTGATATTAAAATCTCTGGTGATTTCACAATCGAAAATGATCCAGAAGATTCTATCGTAACAGTAGTTCCTCCAACAGATGAACCTTCTGAAGAAGAAGTTGAAGCTATGGAAGGCGAATCAGCAACTGAAGAACCTGAAGTTGTTGGTGAAGACAAAGAAGACGATGAAGAAGAAAATAAAGAAGACTAATCTTCGTGTCTCTTAAGTAGGTATTCTCATTAGTTGAGATTACAGATTTAAAGGCGAGCACTGTGCTTATGTTAATAAGCATAGTGCTTTTTGTGTTATTATAGGGAATGATTAATTATTTAAGACGGTTTTAGAGGTGGTTGACATATATCAGTGGTCAATCATTTTTACGTCCTTTATTTTAAAATAAACACAGCAATAGCATTTGAAAATATGTGAAGATACATAATATTAATAGTGGAGGTAACAATAATGAAATGCATTGTCGGTCTTGGCAACATTGGTAAACGTTTTGAATTAACAAGACATAATATTGGTTTCGAAGTTGTCGATGATATTCTAGAACGCCACCAATTTACTTTAGACAAACAAAAATTTAAAGGTGCATACACTATTGAACGTTTAAACGGCGAAAAGGTATTATTTATTGAGCCAATGACTATGATGAACTTATCTGGTCAAGCTGTAGCTCCTTTAATGGATTATTATAATGTCGATGTTGAAGATTTAATCGTTTTATATGACGATTTAGATTTAGAACAAGGACAAGTGCGTCTGCGCCAAAAGGGGAGTGCAGGCGGTCATAATGGTATGAAATCGATAATTAAAATGCTTGGTACAGATCAATTTAAACGTATTCGAATTGGTGTTGGCCGTCCAACAAATGGGATGTCTGTTCCGGACTATGTTTTACAAAAATTTTCAAAAGAAGAAATGATCATTATGGAAAAGGTAATTGAACATTCTGCAAAAGCTGTAGAATCTTTTATTGAAAGTTCTCGTTTTGATCATGTTATGAATGAATTTAATGGTGAAGTCAAGTGAAATCAATGATTGCAAATTACATTAGCGAAGATAAACGTTTTCAAGAATTAGATGAAGTCTTCGGCCAAGAGAATATTTTAGTTACGGGATTATCCCCGTCAGCGAAGGCAACAATTATTGCTGAAAAATATTTAAAAGATCATAAACAAATGCTACTCGTAACTAATAATTTATACCAAGCAGATAAAATCGAAACTGACATTTTACAATATGTAGATGACTCAGAAGTTTATAAATATCCTGTTCAAGATATAATGACTGAAGAGTTTTCTACTCAAAGTCCACAATTGATGAGTGAGCGTGTTAGAACGTTGACTGCGTTAGCCCAAGGCGAAAAAGGGTTATTTATTGTGCCTTTAAACGGATTTAAAAAATGGTTAACACCGGTTGATTTATGGAAAGATCATCAAATGACGATTAAAGTAGGCCAGGATATTGATGTTGATACGTTCTTAAATAAATTAGTTAATATGGGTTATCGTCGAGAAAGTGTAGTGTCACATATTGGTGAGTTTTCATTGCGTGGTGGAATTATAGATATATATCCATTGGTAGGAACACCTGTGAGAATAGAGCTATTTGATACTGAAGTAGATTCCATCAGAGACTTTGATGTAGAAACACAACGTTCTAACGATAATATAAATCAAGTTGAAATCACAACAGCCAGTGATTACATTATTACTGATGAAGTGATACAACACTTACAAAATGAACTTAAAAAAGCATATGAATATACACGCCCTAAAATTGAGAAGTCCGTACGTAATGATTTAAAAGAGACATATGAAAGTTTCAAGTTATTTGAATCTACCTTTTTTGATCATCAATTGTTACGACGTCTTGTTGCATTTATGTATGAAAAACCATCAACCCTTATTGATTATTTCCAAAAAAACGCGATTGTTGTAGTTGATGAGTTTAATCGTATTAAGGAAACAGAAGAAACACTCACTACAGAAGTTGAAGATTTTATGAGTAACTTAATTGAGAGTGGAAATGGATTTATCGGACAAGGATTTATGAAGTATGAAAGTTTTGACGCATTACTAGAGAAACATGCCGTTGCATATTTCACATTATTTACATCTTCGATGCAAGTGCCATTACAACATATTATTAAGTTCTCTTGTAAACCAGTTCAACAATTTTATGGTCAATATGACATTATGCGCTCGGAATTTCAAAGATACGTGCATCAAGATTACACTGTCGTAGTTCTTGTTGAAACTGAAACAAAAGTTGAACGTATTCAATCAATGCTTAACGAAATGCATATTCCAACAGTATCAAATATTCATGAAGATATTGATGGTGGTCAAGTTGTAGTAACGGAAGGTAGTCTTTCTGAAGGCTTTGAATTACCTTATATGCAGTTGGTAGTCATCACAGAAAGAGAATTATTTAAAACGAGACAAAAGAAACAACGTAAACGTACAAAAACGATTTCTAATGCTGAAAAAATAAAATCATATCAAGACTTAAATGTGGGCGATTATATTGTGCATGTGCATCATGGTGTCGGACGATACTTAGGTGTTGAAACACTAGAAGTTGGAGATACACATCGCGACTATATTAAATTGCAATATAAAGGAACCGATCAATTATTTGTTCCAGTTGATCAAATGGATCAAGTTCAAAAGTATGTGGCTTCTGAAGATAAGTCGCCTAGATTAAATAAATTAGGCGGGACAGAATGGAAAAAAACAAAGGCCAAAGTTCAACAAAGTGTTGAAGATATAGCTGATGAATTAATTGATTTGTATAAAGAACGTGAAATGTCTGTAGGTTACCAATACGGCCAAGATACTGCAGAGCAATCAGCATTTGAGCATGATTTTCCATATGAATTAACACCCGATCAAAGTAAATCAATCGATGAAATTAAAGGTGACATGGAAAAAGCAAGACCTATGGACCGCCTTCTTTGTGGTGATGTGGGATATGGTAAAACTGAAGTGGCTGTCCGTGCAGCGTTTAAAGCTGTCATGGATGGTAAGCAAGTTGCGTTTTTAGTACCAACAACGATTCTTGCACAACAACACTACGAAACACTCCTTGAACGTATGCAAGATTTTCCGGTCGAAATTCAATTGGTAAGTCGATTCCGCACAGCTAAAGAAATAAGGGAAACTAAAGAAGGGCTCGAATCAGGATATGTTGACATTGTCGTAGGTACACATAAATTATTAGGTAAAGATATTCAATATAAAGATTTAGGATTGCTTATTGTTGATGAAGAACAACGTTTTGGAGTACGACATAAAGAACGCATTAAAACTTTGAAAAAAAACGTTGATGTACTGACGCTTACTGCAACACCAATACCAAGAACATTGCATATGAGTATGTTAGGTGTACGTGACTTATCAGTGATTGAAACACCACCTGAAAATCGTTTTCCTGTACAAACTTATGTCTTAGAGCAGAATACGAACTTTATTAAAGAGGCATTAGAGCGTGAATTATCTCGCGATGGACAAGTATTTTATTTGTATAACAAAGTGCAGTCCATTTATGAAAAAAGAGAACAACTTCAAATGTTAATGCCTGACGCTAACATTGCTGTAGCACATGGCCAAATGACTGAACGCGATTTAGAGGAAACGATGTTAAGCTTTATTAATCATGAGTACGATATTTTAGTAACGACAACAATTATTGAAACAGGTGTAGACGTACCAAATGCTAATACGTTAATCATAGAAGAGGCCGATCGTTTTGGATTAAGCCAGCTATACCAATTAAGAGGGCGTGTAGGACGTTCAAGTAGAATCGGTTATGCTTATTTCTTACATCCAGCTAACAAAGTGTTAAATGAGACTGCTGAAGAGCGATTGCAAGCTATTAAGGAGTTTACCGAACTAGGTTCAGGTTTTAAAATCGCTATGCGAGATTTAAATATTCGTGGAGCAGGTAATTTACTCGGTAAGCAACAACATGGCTTTATTGATTCGGTTGGTTTCGATTTATACTCTCAAATGTTAGAAGAAGCTGTAAACGAAAAACGTGGAATTAAAGAAGAATCGCCGGATGCACCAGATATTGAAGTTGAATTGCATTTAGATGCTTATTTACCAGCTGAATATATACAAAGTGAACAGGCTAAAATTGAGATATACAAAAAACTTCGAAAAGTAGAAACAGAAGAACAACTTTTCGATGTCAAAGATGAATTAATAGATCGTTTTAATGATTATCCAATTGAAGTCGAACGATTATTAGATATTGTTGAAATCAAAGTCCACGCTCTACATGCGGGTGTCGAATTGATAAAAGACAAAGGCAAATCTATACAAATCATTTTATCACCTAAAGCGACTGAAGATATTAATGGAGAAGAATTGTTTAAACAGACGCAACCTCTTGGTAGAGCAATGAAAGTTGGCGTGCAAAATAATGCAATGAATGTAACGCTAACAAAATCAAAACAATGGTTAGATAGTTTGAAATTCTTAGTTAGATGTATTGAAGAAAGTATGGCGATTAAAGATGAAGACTAAGAGTGAGACGGCGTTTAACGGCGTCGTTATACTTACCTTAGCATTAATTATTGTGAAGATACTAAGTGCCATTTATCGCATTCCGTATCAAAATGTTTTAGGTGATGACGGTTTATATGCTTATCAACAAATATATCCTGTCGTAGCACTAGGGGTTATTTTATCTATGAATGCTATTCCAAGTGCTGTGACTCAAGTGATAGGTGTTAATCGATCCGATGAAGTCTATACAAGGGTTATGTTTCGATTACAATGCATAGGTTTTATCGTCTTTATTTTGCTTTTTATGTTTGCGAATATGATTACCCGATGGATGGGCGATTCTAATTTAGCACCCATGTTAAAGATGGCCAGTTTTAGTTTTATTTTAATAGGTGTCTTAGGAGTGTTAAGAGGATTTTATCAATCAAAACAAGTAATGACCATACCAGCAATTTCCCAGGTTATAGAACAGGTAATTAGAGTTAGTTTAATCATTGTTGCAATTATTATGTTTTCAATGAAACACTGGTCTATTTATCAAGCAGGAGCATTAGCTATATTGGCATCTTCGATTGGTTTTTTAGGTTCAATGTTATATTTATTACTTAAAAAACCACTTAAACTTAAGTTATGCTATCGCTTTAATAATACTTCCATTCAATGGAAGCAGTTGTTTATTTCCATATCCATATTTGCATTGAGTCAACTTATCGTTATTTTATGGCAAGTTGTGGATAGTTTTACAATAATACGTTTATTACAACATAGCGGTATTGCTTTTAAAGAAGCAATTATTCAAAAAGGCATTTATGATCGTGGTGCTTCATTTATACAAATGGGTTTGATTGTAACTACGACTTTTAGTTTCGTTCTTATCCCATTACTTACTCAAGCAATTCGTGAACATAATCAAATTCATATGAATCGTTATGCAAATGCATCAATTAAAATCACGGTAGTAATAAGTACAGCAGCTAGTATAGGATTAATTAATCTGCTTCCACTTATGAATGTTGTATTCTTTAAAAGTAATCATTTAACTCTAACTTTGAGTGTTTATATGTTTACAGTGATATGTGTTTCGTTAATAATGATGAATATCTCATTATTACAAGTTCAAACCAGTATTCGTCCCATTATTATGGGTGTGATAATAGGAATACTGTCCAAAATTATTTTAAATGTTATATTAATACCTTTTTGGGGTATCGTGGGTGCAAGTGTGAGTACAGTCTTATCACTACTACTTTTTGTCATAATATTGCAAGTTGCAGTCTTAAAGTACTACCGTTTTAATCGTATATCTTTATTTATCGTTAAACTTATTTTAGGTATGATAATTATGAGTATAGTTGTTCAAACTGTCATGCTTGCCTTACCTTCAAAAAGTAGGATGTTAGGATTACTAGAACTTATAGTTAGCTCAATTATAGGCATAGTGATTATAATGTTGTATATTATTATATTTAATGTATTAGGATACAAAGAAATAAAGCACTTACCTTTTGGAGACAAATTATATCAAATGAAGAGAGGAAGACGGTCATGACCCATACAATTACAATAGTTGGTTTAGGTAATTATGGCATTGATGAGTTACCTTTAGGTATCTATCGTTTTTTAGAAAAAGAGTCTAAAGTATATGCTAGAACCTTAAATCATCCTGTCATCAATACGCTAAAGAAAGAAATTGAATTCGAGAGTTTCGATAGTATTTATGAAGCACATGACCGTTTTGAAGATGTTTATGAAGCGATTGTCACATCACTAATAGAATTGGCACAATCTGAAGATATTGTTTATGCAGTTCCTGGTCATCCTAGAGTTGCTGAAACTACGACTGTAAAATTATTAGAGTATAGTCATTTTAATAAGGATATCTCTGTGAAGGTACTTGGAGGAAAAAGTTTTATTGATGACATTTTTGAAGCGGTTGATGTAGACCCCAATGATGGTTTTACACTGCTTGATGGTACGTCATTAAAAGAATCGGCCTTAAATGTTCGTACAAATACAGTAATTACTCAAGTTTATAGCGTAATGATAGCTGCCGATTTAAAACTTACTTTAATGGAAAGATATCCTGATGATTTTAATGTGAAAATAATTACTGGTTCTCATAGTGATGGAGCTCACGTAATTGAATGCCCACTTTATGAAATTGATCGCTACGACGATTATTTTAATAATCTTACAAGTTTATTTATTCCAAAAATCAATGAGGATACATTACTTTATCAAGATTTTGATTACGCAGTTCAAACTATTGATTTACTCGTTGATAATGAAAAAGGGTGTCCGTGGGATAAAGTACAAACTCACGACTCATTAAAACGGTATCTTTTAGAAGAAACGTTTGAATTATTTGAAGCCATTGATAATGAAGATGATTGGCATATGATAGAGGAATTAGGAGATATACTTTTACAAGTATTATTACATTCTAGTATAGGTAAAAAAGAAGGATATATTGATATCAAAGAAATTATAGAAAGTCTCAACACCAAGATGATTCATAGACATCCACATATCTTTGGTAATGCGCATGTAACTTCGCAAGAGGATTTAAAAGACATTTGGTCACGTGCTAAAGAAAAAGAAGGTAAAGTGCCTCGTGTTAAATTTGAGAAAGTATTTGCAGACCACTTCTTGAAATTGTATGATAAAACAAAAAATAGGCAATTTGACGAAGATGATCTCAAACAATTTTTACAACAAGGAGAGAAAAATTCATGAGATTAGATAAATATCTAAAAGTGTCACGATTAGTTAAACGACGTACATTAGCTAAAGAAATTAGCGACCAAGGTCGAGTGACTGTCAATGGAAATGTGGCAAAAGCAGGTACAGATATCAAAGAAAACGATGAACTCATTATTCGTTTTGGACAAAAATTAGTCACAGTTAAAGTAACAGGATTAAGCGACCATGCTACAAAAGAAAATGCAAAAGGTATGTATGATTTGATTAAAGAAGAACGTATTAATGAAGAGTGAAATGCTTAAGGAGGTGACAAGCAATGAATAAAAAAGTAGAACATATCGGTAACCAATATACGTCACAAGAAAATAAGAAAAAACAACGACAAAAAATGAAAATGCGTGTTGTACGTAGACGTATTGCTTTATTCGGAGGTATTCTTTTAGCGATTATCCTCATTCTACTTGTATTGCTTGTCATTCAAAGACATAATAACGATCAAGATGCAGTTGAAAGGAAAGAGAAAGAAACTGAGTTTCAAAAACAACAAGATGAAGAAATTGCTTTAAAAGAGAAACTTAATAATTTAAATGATAAAGACTATATCGAGAAAATAGCGAGAGACGATTATTATTTAAGTAATAAAGGTGAAGTCATTTTTAGATTACCTGATGATAAAAAATCCTCTCAGTCAAAGACTTCAAACGAAAAAGGCAATTAGAATAAAATAATATGATTATATCATTGTGAAATTACGTGAACAGGAATATAATAAGGATAAAATCGAATCTAACCAGGAGGATTTATTTAGAAAATGTCAATCGAAGTAGGAAACAAGCTTAAAGGTAAAATTACAGGTATCAAAAAGTTTGGTGCATTCGTAGAATTACCTGAAGGAAAAAGTGGTTTAGTTCATATCAGTGAAGTTGCCGACAATTATGTTGAAAATGTTGAAGACCACTTATCAGTAGGTGACGAAGTAGAAGTTAAAGTTTTATCAATCGCGGATGATGGTAAAATTAGTTTATCAATAAAAAAAGCTAAAGACCGCCCTCGTAAGCCTCGTCACAGTAAAGCTAATCACGGTAAACCAGTTCAAAAAACTGAAGACTTTGAGAAAAAATTAAGTAACTTCTTAAAAGATAGTGAAGATAAATTAACGTCAATTAAACGTCAAACCGAATCACGCAGAGGCGGTAAAGGTTCTAGACGTTAATATGATATAGATTAAACGACCGTTAATGTCAGAGTGATGATGTTTTTAGTACTTTGACAAATAGTGGGAAGACACTACGAAGATGTTTAGTCCTTGATTAAACATATGCAACATCCACATGGGGTGGGAGGTAGAATTCAATTATATTACTTTGAATTCTCTCCTACTCCTATTTTTGTTGATGTTGAGTAAGTCATATTACGTTATGGAAGACGGATTTAATTGTATCACGTAGAATTCAATTTAGTGGCATCATTTAAAGTAACGAGGTGAATAAATGAATATCAAAACAGATGGTTGGTCTAAAAAAGCACATATTGTTGTGGCTGTCTCAACAGGCATTGATAGTATGAGTTTATTATATAGCTTATTAAACGACTATCAACATACATATCGTAAATTAACATGTGTTCATGTTAACCACGGATTGCGTGAACAGTCATATGAAGAAGAAGCGTTTTTGAGAGAGTATTGCCATCAACATCATATTGACATTTATATAAAGCGTTTAGACTTAAGTGATATTGTAGCAGACGGTAATAGTATTCAACAAGAAGCGCGTCAACGTCGTTATGAATGGTTTGGAGATATCATAGCTCAATTAAGAGCAGATGTATTGTTAACAGCTCATCATCTTGATGATCAATTTGAAACGATTATATATCGTTTGTTTACAGGGAGATCAACACGTAATTCATTAGGTATGACATATGAGTCGTATTTTAATCAATACAAAGTGTATCGTCCTATGTTAAATTTAAAAAAAACTGAAATATTAGCGTATCAGTATGCGAACCAAATTCCATACTATGAGGACATGTCTAATCAAGATAGAAAATATGTTAGAAATGACATTAGACAACGCATCATACCTGCAATTAACGAGAACCCGCATTTAAACGCGCATCAGCTACTCAAACTTAAGGATTGGCATGATATTGAATTGCAATCGTTAAAAGAACAAGCTGAAACGTTCATCAATAACGAAGTTTCAAAAAGTAAATATTTAACCTATTCCTTTTCTAGAACTGCTTTTAATGAATTGAATGTGAATATCAAAAGCGTAGTTATGGATTTGTTATTCGAAAAATTAGATTGTCATTTAGCAATGCCACAACATGCTTATGACGAGTGGTTTGAACAGATTAGAAATGATAAATCTCAATTTAATATTCACGTAACAGATGAATGGATAATTCAAATTGCATATGATAAATTAATAATAATGGCTAAAAGTGAAATGGATCAATATATATTAGACCGTATATGTATTAGAAAGCCAGGTACATATGAATTTAATGATTATCAAATTGATATTCATCCTGACTTACCACAACAGTTATATCCGCTTACTGTGCGTGTCCGACAAAATGGAGATGTGTATAAATTAAATGGTCAAAAAGGTCATAAAAAAGTGAGTCGTTTATTTATCGATAAAAAAGTGACTCTTGCTGAACGTCAGCGCATCCCACTCATTATTAATCAAGAAAATGCAGTGTTAGCTATTGGCGATTTATATGTTAAAGAAAATTTTAAAGAATTTATTTTGATTTCGAATAATGGAGATGAATTATAATGCATAAGGATTTAAAGAATGTTTTGTTATCGGAAGAAGACATTCAAAATATTTGTAAAGAGATGGGAGCTATCATTACTGAGGATTATAAAGATCGCCCACTCGTTTGTGTTGGTATTTTGAAGGGATCAGTCATGTTTATGGCAGACTTAATTAAACGTATTGATACACATTTATCAATCGATTTTATGGATGTTTCAAGTTATCATGGTGGAACGGAATCGACTGGGGAAGTTCAAATATTGAAAGATTTAGGTGCTTCTATAGAAAATAAAGACGTACTTATAATTGAAGATATATTAGAAACTGGTACAACTTTAAAATCTATTACAGAGTTATTGCAATCACGTAAAGTTAACTCTTTAGAAATAGCTACATTATTAGATAAACCTAACCGTCGCAAAGCTGATATCGAAGCAAAATATGTTGGTAAAAAGATTCCAGATGAATTTGTAGTTGGTTATGGTTTAGATTATCGTGAGTTATATAGAAATCTGCCATACATAGGCACACTAAAAGCAGAAGTTTATTCTAAATAGATTTTAAAATTGGATCTGTATTAATTAATAAGTATGTTAGTATAATGAACTGTGCGTAGATTTAGTGTAGACTCAAAGTAACAATTCAAAAATGTTATGAATTGATTAAAACTATTAAGATAATTAATGTTAACAGATAGTAAACAAAGAATAATGCATTTTAAAATCGACAAAATTGTAGATGCAATACTAAAGTTGAAATACTAGCCTGAATATAAAGTGTTGTGTTACAATTTTTGTTAGTTTTATTATTGGAAGTAGGAGGAAATGACGCATGCAGAAAGCTTTTCGCAATGTGCTAGTTATCGCAATTATTGGCGTTATTATATTTGGCCTCTTTTCATTTTTAAATGGAAATGGGAATATGCCAAAACAACTTACATATACTCAGTTTGTTAATAAGTTGAATAAAGGCGATTTAAAAACTTTAGAAATTCAACCAGAGCAAAACGTATATATGGTAAGTGGTAAAACAAAAAAAGATGAAGATTACTCATCGACAATTTTATATAACAATGAAAAAGATTTACAAAAAATCACAGATACAGCTAAGAAACAAGATAATCTTAAATTTACAGTTAAAGAAGAAGAAAAACAAAGTGTATTCGTTAGTATTTTAACGACACTGATTCCTGTATTAATCATTGCATTATTATTTATTTTCTTCCTTAGCCAAGCCCAAGGTGGCGGCGGTGGTGGTCGTATGATGAACTTTGGAAAATCCAAAGCTAAGATGTACGACAGTAATAAACGTCGAGTTCGTTTCTCAGATGTAGCAGGAGCTGACGAAGAGAAACAAGAATTAATAGAAATTGTAGATTTCTTAAAAGATAACAAGAAATTTAAACAAATGGGTTCAAGAATTCCAAAAGGTGTCTTACTTGTTGGGCCTCCAGGTACAGGTAAAACATTATTAGCACGTGCGGTTGCAGGTGAAGCTGGTGCACCATTCTTCTCAATTAGTGGATCTGACTTCGTTGAGATGTTTGTTGGTGTTGGTGCGAGTCGTGTTCGTGATTTATTTGAAAATGCTAAGAAAAATGCCCCATGTATCATTTTTATTGATGAAATTGATGCTGTTGGACGTCAACGTGGTGCAGGTGTAGGTGGCGGTCATGATGAGCGTGAACAAACATTAAACCAACTATTAGTTGAGATGGATGGTTTTGGAGAAAATGAAGGTATTATTATGATTGCGGCTACAAACCGCCCAGATATCTTAGACCCTGCATTGTTACGTCCTGGTCGTTTTGATAGACAAATTCAAGTTGGACGACCAGATGTTAAAGGTCGTGAAGCAATTCTTCATGTGCATGCGAAAAATAAACCTCTTGATGAAACAGTAGATTTAAAAGCTATTTCTCAAAGAACGCCAGGTTTTTCTGGTGCAGACTTAGAAAACTTGCTAAATGAGGCATCTTTAATTGCAGCACGTGAGGGTAAAAATAAAATTGATATGCGCGATATTGAAGAAGCAACTGACCGTGTTATTGCAGGTCCAGCTAAAAAATCTCGTGTAATTTCTGAAAAAGAACGTAATATTGTAGCGCATCACGAAGCAGGTCATACTATCATCGGTATGGTGCTTGATGAAGCTGAAATTGTACACAAGGTAACAATTGTCCCTCGTGGACAAGCAGGCGGTTATGCAATGATGTTACCAAAACAAGATCGCTTCTTAATGACAGAACCAGAATTACTCGACAAAATATGTGGTTTATTAGGTGGACGAGTATCTGAGGATATTAACTTTGGTGAAGTATCAACAGGTGCTTCGAATGACTTTGAACGAGCAACGCAAATTGCAAGATCTATGGTTACAGAATATGGTATGAGTAAGAAATTAGGACCATTACAATTCTCAAGCAATAGTGGTGGACAAGTATTCCTTGGTAAAGATATGCAAGGTGAGCCGAATTATTCTGGTCAAATTGCTTATGAAATTGACAAAGAAGTTCAACGAATTGTTAAAGAGCAATATGAACGTTGTAAACAAATCTTGTTAGAACATGAAGAACAACTTAAGTTAATTGCTAAAACACTACTTTCAGAAGAAACATTAGTTGCAGAACAAATTCAATCATTATTCTATGATGGTGTTTTACCAGAAGTAGATTATGACTCTGCAAAAGTTGTGAAAAATGAAAATAGTGATTATAGTGATGGAAAGTATGGAAAATCATACAACGACATTCGTAAAGAACAGTTAGAAGATGACGATAAAGAAGATGATGACAACCATGAAAAAGATGAAGTAAACCAAGACAACACAGACAGAGAAGCTGATAATACTTCACATACGAATGAACCAGGTCATCAACAATCTCCGAACATCGATAAACCATACAATCCTAACGATCCAAATCATAGACAATAGTACAAGTTTTAGTAAGTCTCTTTTTGCTCACGTATGAATTGAGTGAAAAGGGACTTTTTTATGTATAGTTTATACCAATACATTTTTAAACTTTTGGTAAAAATATTGTTATCATCTCTCATGGTTATAATACTCAATAAACATGTATGAGCAATAGATTTCATATTAGCCAATAAGAGATGTATAATAACCAATCAGTATTAAAAAATAAAAAGTTTTAAATTATAGATTATTTTTAAAAAGGAGATTTAACAATGACACATGATTATATAGTGAGAGGTTTAGCATACGGTGGGGAAATAAGAGCATATGCTGCAATCACAACAGAGTCAGTACAAGAAGCACAAACACGTCATTATACATGGCCTACTGCTTCTGCCGCTATGGGAAGAACTATGACAGCTACTGTTATGATGGGTGCAATGTTAAAAGGAAATCAAAAGTTAACAGTTACTGTTGATGGCAAAGGTCCAATTGGCAGAATTATTGCTGACGCAGATGCTCAAGGAAATGTTCGTGCATATGTAGACCATCCACAAACGCATTTTCCACTCAACGATCAAGGTAAATTGGATGTACGGCGAGCAGTTGGTACTGATGGTTCCATTCAGGTTGTTAAAGATGTTGGAATGAAAGACTACTTTTCTGGTGCGAGTCCAATAGTATCAGGTGAGCTAGGAGATGATTTCACATACTACTATGCCACAAGTGAACAAACACCATCATCAGTAGGATTGGGTGTATTAGTTAATCCAGACAACTCAATCAAAGCAGCGGGAGGATTTATTATTCAAGTTATGCCAGGTGCTACTGATGAAACGGTGACTAAATTAGAAGAAGCCATTAGTCAAATGCAACCTGTATCGAAATTAATTGAGCAAGGACTTACACCTGAAGGAATATTAAATGAAATTTTGGGTGAAGGTAATGTTCAAATTTTAAATTCAACGTCAGCGCAATTTGAATGTAATTGTAGTCATGAGAAATTTTTAAATGCTATTAAAGGTTTAGGAGAGGCAGAAATTCATAGCATGATTAAAGAGGATCATGGAGCTGAAGCTGTATGTCACTTCTGTGGTAATAAATATCAGTATAGTGAAAGTGAATTAGAAGATTTATTAGAAACAATGAAATAGTTCAAAAAATGATGAGTTAATATAATTTATAAAACAAACTGGATATAAATTTTAAAAGTTATGCACTCAATTTTAATAGAAGTTAGTCATATAGTAATGTAAAAGTCGTCGAAAAGGAGGATTATTTGTTGTCCTCACTTTCGTTCGACTATCTTTTTTTACGTTTAACTTAATCTTTTGTAGGAAATGTCTTATAGTAAAGACCAAAGTAGTATATAGTTTTATTTATAGTAAGACTATACGGTTTGTCTTTTTAGAAAATTCTGATAGAATAAAGTTATATCCGATAGAAAAACTAAGTATTGATAAATTGTAAAACTAAAAGGAGTGTTTTGGATGGCACAAAAACCTGTAGATTATGTTACACAAATTATTGGGAATACACCTGTAGTCAAATTAAGAAACGTTGTTGATGATGATGCAGCTGATATTTATGTTAAGTTAGAATATCAAAATCCAGGTGGTTCGGTAAAAGATCGTATCGCTTTAGCGATGATTGAAAAAGCTGAGCGTGAAGGGAAAATTAAACCTGGTGATACAATCGTTGAGCCTACGAGTGGTAACACTGGTATAGGTCTAGCATTTGTATGTGCTGCCAAGGGGTACAAAGCAGTTTTTACAATGCCTGAAACAATGAGCCAAGAGCGCCGTAACTTATTAAAAGCTTATGGTGCTGAACTAGTATTAACACCAGGATCTGAAGCTATGAAAGGTGCAATAAAAAAAGCTAAAGAATTAAAAGAAGAGCACGGCTATTTTGAACCACAACAATTCGAAAATCCAGCAAATCCTGAAATTCATGAACTTACAACTGGACCAGAATTAGTTGAACAATTTGAAGGTCGACAAATTGATGCATTTTTAGCTGGTGTAGGAACTGGTGGTACGTTATCTGGTGTTGGTAAAGTATTGAAGAAAGAATATCCAAATGTGGAAATAGTAGCTATTGAACCTGAAGCTTCTCCAGTATTAAGCGGTGGTGAACCAGGCCCTCATAAATTACAAGGATTGGGAGCAGGTTTCGTACCTGATACTTTAAATACAGAAGTTTATGACAGCATCATCAAAGTAGGTAATGATACTGCTATGGATATGGCACGTCGTGTTGCTAGAGAAGAAGGTATATTAGCAGGTATTTCATCTGGTGCTGCAATATATGCTGCTATTCAAAAAGCAAAAGAATTAGGTAAAGGTAAAACAGTTGTAACAGTATTACCAAGTAATGGGGAACGTTACTTATCAACACCATTATATTCATTTGATAATTAAAAACTAAACTAAAAATCATTTTGGACGAAGATTTGTTTCTAAAGTTTTAAAATAGCGTGTATTTCACGTTGATTTTTCAACTTTTTATAAAATAAATCTTCGTTTTTTATTTAATCAGACCAACCAATATTGTAGCTTCTATCTAAAATCGGCTACCTTTTTTTAATATGCCGATAATATATACTCAAAACTTATTGAAATGAATGATATCATGAAGTAGCAGATGTGTTTAGTAATGTAGTTATTATTGAAAATTAAAAAAATCTAAGAGTATATTATTGAAAAAGGTGAAATTATGATTAAAACAAAAATAATGGGGATATTAAATGTGACACCTGACTCATTTTCTGACGGAGGACAGTACCACTCAGTTGATCAAGCTGTGAAGCGTGCTAAAGAGATGATAGATGAAGGTGTAGACATCATAGACGTTGGAGGTGTCTCAACACGACCAGGTCATAAAGAAGTATCGCATAAAGAAGTATCGCATAAAGAAGTATCGCTTAAAGAAGAAATGAATCGTGTATTGCCTGTGGTTGAGTCTATCGTTAAATATGATGTGCAAATTTCGGTTGATACATTTCGAAGTGAAGTTGCGGAAGCTTGTCTTAAACTTGGTGTTTCAATGATTAATGATCAGTGGGCAGGCCTATTTGATTCGAATATGTTTAATGTGGTATCTCAATACGGTGCTGAAATTGTACTTATGCATAATGGTGACGGTCATAGAGATAAACCTGTTGTTGAAGAGATGCTTGTATCATTACTTGCGCAAGCGAATAAGGCTGAACTAGCCGGTATACCACATAATAAAATCTGGTTAGATCCTGGAATAGGTTTTGCTAAAACACGAGAAGAAGGAAATGAAGTAATGGCAAGATTAGATGAATTAGTAGCGACCGAATATCCAGTTTTACTTGCAACAAGTCGAAAAAGATACATTAAAGAAATGATGAATCAAGATTCTTCTCCTTCAGATAGAGATGAGGCAACTGCAGCTACAACGGCTTATGGTATAATGAAAGGCGTTCGTGGGGTTCGAGTTCATAATGTATTATTAAATACGCGACTAGCCCAAAGTATGGATTTTCTAAAGGAGAATGAATATGAACGACATCATCTTTCTTAATGGAATGCGTTTTTATGGTTATCATGGAGTATTAGCTGCAGAAAATGATATTGGACAAATTTTTGTTGTTGATATTACTTTAAAGGTTGATCTTAGTTATGCAGGTCAATCAGATGATGTAAAAGATACTGTAAATTATGGAGAGGTTTATAAAGATGTAAAGTCTATTGTTGAAGGGCCACGTTCATGCTTAATTGAGCATCTGGCTGAACGTATTGCAAAACATATAAATTCACACTATAATCGTGTAATGGAAACGAAAGTTAGAATCACTAAAGAAAACCCACCTATTCCTGGTCATTACGATGGTGTTGGGATTGAAATAGTGAGGGAGAATGACTAAATGGTTAAAGCTTATTTAGGATTAGGGAGCAATATTGGAAATAGAGAACTACAACTCAATGAGGCTATTAAAATACTTCATGACTATCAAGGTATTCAAGTAACTCAAGTTTCTCATATTTATGAGACTGAACCAGTGGGATATACTAATCAACCGAAATTCTTAAACTTGTGCATTGAGATAGAGACTGAATTGAATCCACAATCTTTGTTAAAATGTTGTTTAACAACGGAACAACAACTTCATCGTAAAAGAGAAATACGTTGGGGGCCTAGAACTTTAGATATAGATATACTACTGTTTGGTGATCAAATTATTGAACAAGATAATTTATCAGTGCCGCACCCTAGAATGAAAGAACGTTCGTTTGTTCTTATCCCATTAAATGATATAGCTACTAACCAAATAGAACCGATCTCTAATAAAAGTATCGGGCAACTAGTAGTAACTGATAATAGCGTGAAAAAATATAAGGATTAATAAAGTATAGTAATATGGTTTTAAAACTTAAATGAAACTTTTAATGAAAGAAATTCATATATTGCTAATCAATAAGTTTATAAAGCTTGCAACTATTCGATGAAAATATAAATTACTTTATTACATTTTGATGGTCTTGTAGAATAATAAAGTGAGCATATTTGCTTTGATTAGATGCAATATCAACCTTCATGGAATAACAATACATATGAAGATAAGAAGGAAATAATGAAAGGCTTAAATATAAATTAAAACTGATTGGGAAACAATATATAGCTCCTAAAGTTTTCAACAGAAAGACATGGAACAATAAATTGATAAATCAAAGTTCAAAGGAGAGAATTTTATGTCAGAAGAAATGAACGACCAAATGCAAGTTCGTCGTCAAAAATTACAAGAATTAATTGATTTAGGGATTGATCCTTTTGGTCATCGATTCGATCGCTCATCTACTTCAAGTGAGTTAAAAGAACAGTGGGACCAATTCTCTAAGGAAGAATTGCATGAAAAAGAAGACGAAAGCCACGTGTCAATTGCAGGTCGTCTTATGACTAAACGTGGTAAAGGTAAAGCGGGATTTGCACATATTCAAGACTTGAAAGGCCAAATTCAAATTTATGTAAGAAAAGATCAAGTTGGAGATGATCAATTTAACATTTGGAAAATGGCTGACTTAGGTGACATTATAGGTGTTGAAGGTGTCATGTTTAAAACTAATACGGGCGAGATTTCTGTCAAAGCTAAGTCGTTTACTTTACTATCCAAATCATTACGACCTTTACCTGATAAGTTCCATGGTTTACAAGATATAGAACAAAGATATCGACAACGTTATTTAGATTTAATTACAAATGAAGATAGTACGCAAACGTTTATTAATCGTAGTAAAATAATTCAAGAAATGAGAAACTATTTAAATAAACAAGGATTCTTGGAAGTAGAAACACCAATGATGCACCAAATTGCTGGAGGTGCTGCTGCACGACCATTTGTTACGCATCATAACGCTTTAGATGCTACTCTTTATATGCGTATAGCTATAGAACTACATTTGAAAAGATTAATTGTCGGAGGTCTTGAAAAAGTCTACGAGATAGGCAGAGTCTTTCGTAATGAAGGTGTGTCTACAAGACATAACCCTGAATTTACAATGATTGAATTGTATGAAGCTTATGCTGATTATCATGATATAATGGATTTAACTGAAAATATGGTCAGACATATTGCTCAAGAAGTTTTTGGGTCAGCTAAAGTACAATATAATGGTGAAGAAATTGACTTAGAATCTTCATGGAAACGACTTCACATTGTTGATGCTGTTAAAGAAGCTACCGGTGTAGATTTTTATAATGTTAATTCTGATGAAGAAGCGATTAGATTAGCAAAAGAACATGATATTGAAATTACTGAAAATATGAAATATGGCCATATATTAAATGAATTTTTTGAACAGAAAGTTGAAGAAACACTTATTCAACCAACGTTTATTTATGGACACCCTATTGAAATTTCACCGTTAGCAAAGAAAAATCCAAATGATGAAAGATTTACTGATCGTTTTGAATTATTTATTGTAGGAAGAGAGCATGCAAATGCCTTCACGGAATTAAACGACCCGATTGATCAACGTCAACGTTTTGAAGCGCAACTTGTTGAAAAAGAACAAGGAAATGATGAAGCGCATGATATGGATGAAGATTACATCGAAGCATTAGAGTACGGAATGCCTCCAACTGGTGGTCTAGGTATCGGTATCGACAGATTAGTAATGCTATTAACTGATTCACCGTCAATTAGAGACGTATTACTATTCCCATACATGAGACAAAAATAGATTATATTAGTGATAATTGTTTAAAATTACAAACCATCATAATGTTTACAAATTTAATTGTATTGATTATGTTTTGGCGCTGCCTTCTTAATATTTAAAGGCAGCGCCTATTTTTCTAGCTTGAAATTATACCCGTGAAAAATTACGGATTAAACTCGATTAAGAATACATATAAGGAGAAAGATGTATAAAGTTATAAATAGAGGATTATATAACAAAATTGCTAAAATAGTCATATAGCAATCAAAACTAATATATGCTAGAATATTTGAAGTGAAAAGAGAGAATTTCTCTATTTGATACAAAAAATATCAAAATAGCATAAAAAGTGTTGACATATATTGATAAGTGAAGTAACATATAAAAGTCGTCAAAAACGAGAACGATATGTTATGCAATTGCAAAGAAAATTTTAACAAAGTGTAAAATTAACTGTTGCATTAGCTTTTAAAAGTGTGTATCATTAATTAAGTAAGTTAATTTTGTCTGGTGACAATGGCAAGGAGGTCACAC